>NZ_JBHVWF010000051.1:0-50260 GCF_042882365.1 Streptomyces sp. NPDC058221
GACCGTACGCACCCGCCCCGGCTCGTCCGGCTCGGGCGCCCCGGCCGCGCTCAGGGCGGCGGCCGGCCGCAGCCGGGTGATGGAGCGGGCCGCGAGCAGTGCCACCGGCCGGGCCGCGAGCGCGATGACCAGCGCGCCCGCCGCACCCGCCGCGAGCGGCAGCCACAGGGGCACGGGCAGCGGCAGCGGATCCGTGGTCAGCAGCGACCGCATCAGCAGCCCCAGTGGCACGGACCCGACCGCACCCAGCAGCGCGGCGGCGCCCGTCACCCGGCCCGCCTCGCGGCCGACCGCCGAGCGGAGCTGCCGGGGAGTCGCGCCGACCGCCCGCAGCAGTGCCAGTTCGCCGGACCGCTGGTGGACGGCCTGGGAGAGCGTGGTGGCGATCACGAGCAGGGCGATCATGAGAGCCGTCCCGGCGACCGAAGCCAGCATCGACAGCAGATCCCCGCGTGCGCCGAGGGCGTCGAGCTGTTCGGCCTCGCCCCGCCCGGCGCCCGTCAGCACCCGAGCCCCGCGCTCGCCCCCGCCGTGGCCGGCCACGGCAGCACCCAGCGCTGCGCGCAACGCGTCTGCGGAGACACCTCGTCCGGCCACGACGCCGATCGCGTCCACCGTGCCGGGGTGCCCGGCCAGCTCGGTGAGCCTGGCCCCGGTGAAGAAGACGGCGGGTGCCCCGCCCCGGCGATCGGTGCCGGCCACCCCGGTGACCGTGTACCGCCGCGCCGCCCCGCCGGCCTGAAGCGTCACCCGGCCACCGGGCCCGCCGCTCACGGCCGCCAGGGCGGAGTCCACGACGACCTCGGAGGCGGAGTGCGGCGCGCGTCCCGCGGTCAGCTCGTACGGAGTCAGCGCGGCAGCCGGCCAGGAGCGCCCCACGGCCGATGTCCCGTGCCCCGCCACCACCGGAACCGAATCGTCCGCGACCGCCCGTGCGACGCCGTCGGCCGCCGCCACCCGCGCGACCACGGACCGGTCGAGCCGCACCCGTTCCGGCAGATGGGCGCTGACCGTCTGCGGCTCGCTGCCCCACGGTTTCGCCGTGTACGTCACCCGCTGATCGGCCACCACCACCGCGGCGGCCCCTGAGTACCGCTCCACCGGCGGCTGCGCCGGCAGCAGCGAGCCGAGCACCAGGGCGAATGCCCCGACCAGTGCCGACGCGGCCGCACCCGCCGAGAACACCGCGGCCCAGGCCCGCCGGTGTGTCCGCAGCGAACGCCGGGCCAGAAACGCCGAGGCCCGCCGCATCCCGGCCCGTACGTCCGCGCCACGGACCGCCCCGTCACCGGTACGGGGCTCCCTGTCCCGTGTCTTCGTCCCCTTCATCGCAGCCGGCCGCCGTCCATGGTCAGCACGGTGTCCGCCCAGCTCGCCGCCACCGGATCATGGGTGACCATCACGACCGTGCGGCCGTCGAGCCGTACCGCGTCCCGCAGCAGCCCGAGTACCAGCGCCGCCGACTCCGGGTCGAGCGACGCGGTCGGCTCGTCAGCGAAGACCACATCCGGTTCTGTCACCAACGCCCTTGCCACCGCGACCCGTTGCTGCTCACCGCCGGAAAGGGTCGTCGGCCCGCCACCGCCCCGGCCGGACAGCCCGACCCGGTCCAGCAGCCGCCGTCCGCGGCCCAGCACCCCGGCGGCCCCGGGATCGGCGCCGGCCAGCACCAGCGGCAGCACCACGTTCTCCTCGATGCTCAGCGAGGGCACCAGGTTCAGGGCGTGCGCCTGGAAGACGAAGCCGATCCGGTCCCGGCGCAGCCGGGTCAGCGCGGCCTCGGAGAGCCCGCCGAGATCGGTGCCCGCGATCCGTACCGTGCCGGACGACGGACGGTCCAGCCCGGCCGCGCACTGGAGGAACGTGCTCTTTCCGGATCCGGACGGGCCGACCACGGCGGTGAAGGTCCCCGCCCCGACCGTGCAGCTCACCTCGTCCAGGGCGACTGTCTCCCGGCCGCTGCCGCGCCGCCCGTGGCGCCGGCTCACCGACTCCAGCTCCAGCGCCGCCGTGCGCACTGCCGTGACTGTGTCCACCCTGGTCCCTCACTTCTTCCGTACTTCCTGACCTGCGTAGACGCTATGAGCGGGGGTGTGCGGGGGGCCAGGGTGCGGACTCCCGGGCCGGGGGTGCAGCCTGCTCCACCACGGCCCGGGAGCCGGCACCACTGGACCGGAGGCGCCGGGCCCGTAACGTGGTGCGGCATGAGCAGCACTCCCCTTCCGCTGACGGCGGCCGTCCGGCGTTCGTGGCATGCCTCCCAGTACCTGCTCATCGGCATCCCGGTGGCGCTGCTCGCCTACGTCGGCGCGTTCCTGGTGGTGGCGGCCATGCTGCTCGCGGTCGTGATCATCGGGCTTCCCGCCCTGCCGGAGGCGGCACAAGTGCTGCACCGGTGCGCGGAGTTCGAGCGGCGCAGGGCGGCGGCATACCTCGGTGTCCCGTTCCGCCCGACGGCGTATCTGCCGCTGGACCGGGGCGAGCTGTCCGAGCGCGTCAGGCGGGTGCTCACCGACCCGACGGTCCGGCGCGAGGCCGTGTGGCTGCCGGTCCAGGCGCTCATCGGCAACGGGCTCGGCTATCTGACGATGGTGCTGTGGCCGGTCGGGATGCTGGTCGACGGGATCGCGCTGTCCGCCGTGCACCTGCTGGACCGGTGCACGGCCGACGAGTACGGCACACCGCCGCCCGTGCGTCGCGGCTGGGTGCTGCGCTGGCACCCCGTGCTCGCCGAGCTGTCGGCGAGCTGGACCAGGTCCCTGCTCACCGCTTCGCCGTCCGCCGAGCTCACCGAGCGCATCGAGCAGCTGACGGAGAGCCGGGCCGGAGCCGTCGAGGCGCACGGCGCCGAACTCCGGCGCATCGAACGGGATCTGCACGACGGCGCCCAGGCCAGGATCGTCGCCCTGTCGATGCGGGTCGGCCTCGCCAAGCAGCTCCTGGACCGGGACCCGGCCGCCGCGCGGCAGCGCCTGGACGAGGCCCAGGACGGCGCCGACGCGGCCCTCGCCGAGCTGCGGCACGTCGTGCGGGGCATCCATCCGCCGGTGCTGACGGACCGTGGACTGGCCGGAGCCGTACGGGCGCTGGCGGCCGGGGCGGGCATCCCGGTCACCGTGGAACTCGACGGGGTCGAGGACGGGCGGCGGCTGCCCGCGGCGATCGAGGCCGCCGCCTACTTCGTGGTCGCCGAGGCGCTCACCAACATCAGCAAGCACAGCGGCGCGACGGCCGCGCGCGTACGCATCGACCGGGCCCCCGGCGTACTGCTCGTGTCCATCGGCGACGATGGGCGCGGCGGCGCTGATGAAAGTGCCGGCAGCGGGCTGGTGGGGATCAGGCGGCGGATCGCCGCCCTGGACGGCACCACCCGCATCAGCAGCCCCATCGGAGGGCCGACCGACATCGAAGTGGAGCTGCCGTGCGGATCGTGATCGCCGAGGACAACGCCCTGTTGCGGGAGGGCCTGATCCTGCTGCTCACCAGCTCGGGACACGAGATGGTGGCCGACGTCGCGGCCGGGCCCGAGGTGCTGCCCGCCCTGCTGGAGCACCGCCCGGACGCCGCCGTGCTCGACGTCCGGCTGCCGCCCACCTTCCGCGACGAGGGGCTGCGCGCCGCCGTCGCCGCCCGCAGGGAACTCCCCGAGCTGCCGATCCTGGTCCTCTCCCAGTACGTCGAGGAGATGTACGCCGCCGAACTGCTCGCGCAGGGCGCGCAGGGCATCGGCTATCTGCTCAAGGACCGGGTGGGCCGGGTCGACCAGTTCCTGGAGGCCCTCGACCGGGTGGCGGCCGGCGGCACCGCGCTCGACCCGGAGGTGGTGAGCCAGCTGCTGACCCGCAAGTCCTCGGCGCAGCCGCTGCTGAGCCTCACGCCCCGCGAGCGGGAGGTCCTGGAGCTGATGGCCCAGGGCAAGGCGAACGGCACCATCGCCGCCGAACTCGTCGTCACGGAACGGGCGGTGAGCAAGCACATCGGCTCGATCTTCGCCAAGCTCGGCCTCGAACCGGACGACGGTACGGTCCACCGCCGGGTCCTCGCGGTGCTCGCGTACCTGGAGGGCAACGGGAGGCGCTGACTGCCACGGGTCACGCGGGCTGGAGCAGGTCCCAGCGGTTGCCGTACAGGTCCTCGAAGACCGCGACCGATCCGTAGACCTCGTGCCGGGGCTCCTCCAGGAACCGTACCCCGGCCGCCAGCATCCGGGCGTGGTCGCCCGCGAAGTCCTCGGTGTGCAGGAAGAAGCCGACCCGGCCACCGGTCTGCGCACCGACGCTCGCTCCCTGCTCCTCGTCCTTGGCGCGGGCCAGCAGCATCCCCGTGCCCTGCGTACCGCGCGGCCGCACCACCACCCAGCGGGATCCGTCGCCCCGGTCGGTGTCCTCCACCAGCTCGAAGCCGAGGGCGTCCGTGTAGAAGGCGAGTGCCTCGTCGTAGTCGCGGACGACCAGGGTGACCAGGGCGATGTGCGGCATGGGGTCCTCGTTGCTCGGGGCGGGCAGGGGGTGCGGCCCGCGGCACCGGGCCCGCAGCGGGACACTATCCGGCATGGACTCCAGTGACCTCACCGGGCTGACGGCCCGCGCGCGCCGGCTCGCCCTGACCGGGAAGCGCCGCATCCTCGGCATCGCGGGACCGCCGGGAGCCGGGAAGTCCACGCTGGCCGGACAGCTGGCCGACGCCCTCGGGCCGCTCGCCGCCCTGGTCCCCATGGACGGTTTCCACCTCGCCCGGGCCGAGCTGGAACGGCTCGGCCGCGCCACGCGCAAGGGCGCGCCCGACACCTTCGACGCCGCCGGGTACGCCGCCCTGCTCCGGCGGCTGCGGTCGCCCGAACCGGGGACCGTCGTCTACGCCCCCGCGTTCGACCGGGCCCTGGAGGAACCGGTCGCCGGCTCCGTCCCGGTGGCGCCGGACGTGGCGCTGGTCATCACCGAGGGCAACTACCTGCTGCACGCACAGGACGGCTGGGCGCCGGTGCGCGGGCTGCTCGACGAGGTGTGGTTCCTGGAGCTCGACCGGGACGTACGGGTCCGCAGGCTCGTCGACCGGCATGTGCGGTTCGGCAAGCCGCGCGCCGACGCGGAGCGCTGGGTCGCCGGGTCCGACGAGTCGAACGCACACCTCGTCGACCGGGGCCGCGACCTGGCCGACCTCGTCGTGCGGCTCGGAAGCGGCGCGCGCTCCTGACCGCTCGCGTGCGCCCGTCCGGACGGGCAGGATGCAGGGAGCCGTTCCGTGCCGCCAGGGCCTGGCGCCGCGCGGCAGACGGCAGTTCGACGACAGGCCCCAGGAGGTCCCGCATGTCCAGCCCGAACCAGCCCGTGCCGTTCACCGCCGACGACTACCGGGCCCGGATGACGCGTGCCGCCGAGAGCGCCGCCGCAGCAGGACTGGCGGGAGTGCTGGTCGCGCCGGGCCCCGACATGGTCCACCTGACGGGGTACCAGCCCCCTGCGGCCACCGAACGCCTCACCCTCCTCGTCCTCGCGGCCGGCCAGGACCCGGTCCTGGTCGTGCCGGCCCTGGAGGCCCCGGACGCGGAGAAGGCCGTCGGCGCACCCGCCCTGACCCTGCGGGACTGGACGGACGGCAAGGACCCGTACGCCGCCACGGCGCCGCTGCTCGACGCACGGGGCAGGTTCGCGATCAGCGACAACGCCTGGGCGCTGCATCTGCTCAGCCTCCAGCAGCAGCTGCCCGGCACCTCGTACGCCTCCCTCACCGAGGCGCTGCCGATGCTGCGCGCCGTGAAGGACGCTCCTGAGCTGGACCGGATCGCCGCGGCCGGGGCCGCCGCCGACGCCACGTACGAGGAGATCCTGAAGGTCCGGTTCTCCGGCCGCAAGGAGACCGACGTCGCCGCCGATCTGGCCCGGCTGCTCACCGAGTACGGGCACTCCCAGGTCGACTTCACCGTGGTCGGCTCCGGGCCGAACGGCGCCAACCCGCACCACGAGGCAGGCGAGCGCACCATCGGGCGCGGCGACATGGTCGTGCTCGACTTCGGCGGCCTCAAGCACGGCTACGGCTCCGACACCTCGCGCACGGTCCACGTCGGCGAACCCACGGCCGAGGAGCAGCGGGTCCACGACATCGTGCGGGAGGCCCAGGCGGCCGGCTGCGACGCGGTGCGTCCCGGTGCCGCCTGCCAGGAGATCGACCGGGCCGCCCGCGCCGTCATCACCGGGTTCGGCTACGGCGAACGCTTCATCCACCGCACCGGCCACGGCATCGGCGTCACCACCCACGAGCCCCCGTACATGATCGAGGGCGAGGAGCAGCCGCTCGTCCCCGGCATGTGCTTCTCCGTGGAGCCCGGCGTCTATCTGCCCGGCCGGTTCGGTGTCCGGATCGAGGACATCGTGACCGTCACCGAGGACGGCGGCCGACGCCTCAACGCCACCGCCCGCGAGTTGGCGATCGTCGAGTAGCCGCCGGAGTGGGCGCGGCCGGGCCCCGCCGCGGTTCAGTCGTCGGCCAGCACCACGCACGACTCCGGCGGAAGGTGCAGCACGCCGTCCGCACCGGGTGCCTCGACCGGCTGCCAGGCGGCCAGCACCCTGCCCCCGCCGCTCCGGTTCCGGCCACCGCCGAGCGGGATGGTGGCCGGCTTCTCGTGGAGGTTGACCGCGATCCGCAGATCGCCCCTGCGGAAGGCGAGCCAGCGGGCCTCGTCGTCGTAGGCCGGTTTCACCGTCGCCAGATCCGGGTCGCAGAGATCGGGCATGGCACGGCGCAGCGCGATCAGCTCGCGGTACCAGGCGTGCAGCCGGGCGTGCGGCTCCTGTTCCGGTTCGCTCCAGTCCAGGCAGGAGCGGTCCCGGGTGGCCGGGTCCTGCGGGTCCGGGATGTCCTCCTCGGCCCAGCCGTGCGCGCCGAACTCCCGGCGTCTGCCGTTGCGCACCGCCTCGGCGAGCTCCGGGTCGGTGTGGTCGGTGAAGAACTGCCAGGGTGTACGGGCGCCCCACTCCTCGCCCATGAACAGCATCGGTGTGAAAGGCCCGGTCAGTACGAGCGCTGCCGCGCAGGCCAGCAGCCCGGGGGAGAGGGAGGCGGCGAGCCGGTCGCCGAGTGCCCGGTTGCCGATCTGGTCGTGGGTCTGTGCGTAGCCGACGAAGCGGTGGGCGGCGGAGCGGGTGACGTCCACGGGGCGGCCGTGCGTGCGGCCGCGGAAGGCGGAGTACGTGCCGTTGTGGAAGAAGGCGCTCGTCATCGTCTTGGCGAGCGCGGCCAGCGGGGCGACGGCGAAGTCCGCGTAGTAGCCCTGGGCCTCGCCGGTCAGGGCGGTGTGCAGACCGTGGTGGAAGTCGTCGTTCCACTGCGCGTGCAGGCCGGTGCCGCCGGACTCGCGGGGTGTCGTCGTCCGAGGGTCGCAGAGGTCGGACTCCGCGATCAGCGGCAGCGGGCGGCCCAGTTCGGCGCTGAGCGCGTCGGCCGCCGCGGACAGCTCCTCCAGGAACGTCAGCGCCCGGGTGTCGGCCAGGGCGTGGACCGCGTCGAGCCGCAGACCGTCCAGCCGGTAGTCGCGCAGCCAGGCGAGCGCGCTGCCCAGCAGGAACGCCCGCACCTCGTCGGAGCCCGGGGCGTCCAGATTGACCGCCGCGCCCCACGGCGTGTGATGCGTCTCGGTGAAGTACGGGCCGAAGGCGGGGAGGTAGTTGCCGGACGGTCCCAGGTGGTTGTGGACCACGTCCAGGACGACGGCAAGACCCAGTCCGTGCGCCGTGTCGACAAATCGCTTCAGGCCCTCGGGGCCGCCGTACGGCTCGTGCACGGCCCACAGTGACACCCCCTCGTACCCCCAGCCGTTGACTCCGGGGAAGGGGCAGACCGGCATCAGCGAGACATGCGTGATGCCCAGCTCGACGAGATGCCCGAGCCGCGCGGCCGCCGCGTCGAAGGTGCCCTCGGCGGTGTACGTACCGATGTGCAGCTCGTACAGGACGGCGCCCGGCAGCCCGCGCCCGGCCCATCCGCTGTGCCATGCGTACGCGGAGTGGTCGACGACGGCGCTCTCGCCGTCCGGCCCGTCCGGCTGGCGGCGCGAGCGGGGGTCGGGGCGCACCGGCCCCCCGTCGAGCGCGAAGCCGTAGCGGTCACCGTCCGCTGCCTGCGCCTCGGCCGTCCACCAGCCCGCCCGCAGGGGATCGCGCTCCATGGCCCGCAGTTCGCCCGCCAGCCGCAGCGCGGCAGACTCCGCGTCCGGTGCCCACACCTCGAACAACATGCAGCGCTCCCTCGTCTCCGTATACCGGCCCATGATCGGCAGAAGGTGCGATCACCGGCCCACGACACTGGATCGAGCCCATTACTGACCATTAAGGTCTGGTCCTGATCACTGCCCTGCCAGGTTCTGCCATACGCACTCCCTCTTACGGCTGTGGAGGCCGAGATGACTGTGCCGACGTTCCCGCCCGGTTTCCTCTGGGGAGCCTCCGCCTCCGCCTTCCAGACCGAGGGCGCCGCCGACACCGACGGCAAGGGGCCCTCCGGCTGGGACGCGTTCGCCGCGCAGCCCGGACGGATCAAGGACGGCACCGACACCGGCCGCGGCACCGGCTTCCACCGGCACTACCGCGAGGACGTCGCCTTGCTCGCCGGCCTCGGCGCCGACGCCTTCCGGTTCTCGGTGAGCTGGCCGCGCGTCGTCCCGGGCGGCAGCGGGCCGGTCAATCCGCAGGGGCTCGACTTCTACGACCGCCTCGTCGACGAGCTCTGCGCCCGGGGCATCACCCCGGCCCCCACCCTCTACCACTGGGACACCCCGCTGCCGCTGGACGAGGCGGGCGGGTGGCTCAACCGGGACACGGCCTACCGCTTCGCCGAGTACGCGGGCATCGTCGCCGAACGGCTCGCCGACCGCGTACCCATGTGGATCACCGTCAACGAACCCGCCGAAGTGACCCTGCTCGGCTACGCACTCGGCGAGCACGCCCCCGGGCGCGCCCTCCTCTTCGACGCGCTGCCGGCGGCCCACCACCAACTGCTCGCCCACGGCCTGGCCGTACGCGCCCTGCGGGCCGCGGGAGCCGGCAACATCGGCATCGCCGTCTCGCACACCCCGGTCTGGACCGCGGGGGAGTCCGAAGAGGACCGCTTCGCCGCGGAGCTGTACGACACACTCACCAACCGGCTCTTCGCCGACCCGCTCCTCACCGGCCGCTACCCCGACGAGAACTTCGCCGCTCTGATGCCGGGGCCCGTCGAGGACGACCTGCGGACCATCTCCGCCCCGCTCGACTGGTACGGGGTCAACTACTACAACCCCACGCTCGTGGGCGCGCCCAGGGCCGACGCCCTCGACACCTTCGCCGGCTTCGGCATGCCGGCCGGACTGCCCTTCGGGATACGCGAGATCGAAGGCTACGAGAAGACCGACTTCGGCTGGCCGGTCGTCCCGGACGGACTGCGCGAGACGCTTGTCGGGCTGCTCGGCCGCTACGGCGACCGGCTCCCGCCGCTGTACATCACCGAGAACGGCTGCGCCGTCGACGAACCCACCGCCGACACCCGCCGGATCGCCTTCCTCGAAGGCCACCTCGGGGCGCTGCGGGAGGCCATGGACGCGGGCGTGGACGTACGCGGCTACTTCACCTGGTCGCTCACCGACAACATCGAGTGGACCGAGGGCGTCAGCAAGCGCTTCGGCCTGGTCCACATCGACTACGAGACCCTGCGCCGCACCCCGAAGGACTCCTACGCCTGGTACCGCGACGTGATCAGGGAGCAGAAGCGGCAGAGCGCCGGCACGCCGGACAGCCCATAGAGGGTCCGGGCGGCCCCGTGCGGCGCCGGTGCCGTCAGTCCCACACCATGTCGAAGGAGCGCTCGAAGGTGACGTACCCCAGACGCTCGAAGGAGTTCGCCATCGGCACGTTGCCGACGTCCGTCGAGGCCCGGATCCGCTCCACCCCGTCCTGGCCGGCGAGCACCCGGGTGCCCTCCGCGAGGAGCTCGTCGATGTAGCCGTGACCGCGCTGCGCGGGGAGCACCCCGATGTACGCGATGATCGGGTTGTAGCTGTTGCGGGCCGGGATCACGAAGCCGACCGGCTCACCGCCGGGGAGTTCGGCGACGCGCCACCACTCCTGCGGGGTGCGGTAGTTGGCCAGCTCCTCGTCGTACTGCTTCTCCGCGGCCTGCAGCGGCGAAAGCCCTGTGGCCAGGTCCTGCTGTCCGTGGCCGTCGAGGGTGCCCTCCATCACCGGCGTCATCAGTGCGAGGAGGTCCTCGCGGCCGGCGACCGGGCGGAAGCGCAGCCGGCCGCCGTCGGCGGGCACCGGCGTCCCCGCACGCCACTCCAGGCGCAGCCGCTCGACGAGCATCCGGGCACCCGTGCGCTCCATGACCCGGATCCTGGCCTCGACGCCATCGCGGACCACCGGGTCCTCGCGCCAGTCCGGCGGCACGTACCGCCCGTACTCGGGCCGCGGGCCACCCGCCGGCACGACCGCGGCGCTCGCCGTCTCCAGCAGCCGCAGACCCACTTCGTCGCGCTCGGGCCCGGGCAGGGTGTCGTCGAGGTCGAAGAAGTCGAGGAGGAGCGGCGCACTGCCGTCCTGGCTCCACCACGCGATCCGTGCCACCACCCGCTCGCCCCGAAGCGCCACCCACATCCACTCCGGGCGCCGGCGGCCGGAGGCGAGGTCGTCCGCCAGCTCGTGGTCGAGGACGTAGGACAGTTGCCGGAAGAGTCCCAGCTCCTGCGGTCCGGCGAGCGGACGGACGGTCAGTTCGTTTGGTGCAACGGGCACAAAGTCTCCTGGAGGTACGCGCTCGCGCCCGGCGGTCGCCGGGGCGGCACGGCCGCAGACAGTAGCAACGTCCGCTTCCGGACGCCCCCGTATTTCCCGGTGGAGGCGTGCGCCGCGGGGCGGCCCGCGCAGGTCAGGAGCGCGGAAAGAGCGGCCGTTCTGGACACCTTGGGGCGATCGGCCCGACAATTGGTTGTGTGACGTCCTCCTTCGAGTTCCACACCTGTCCCGCGCGGCTGTCCGACGCCCAGCGCGACCGTGTTCTCGGTGTGCTCAGAGAAGGGGCGGCGCAGGGAAAGCTCTCCCACGACACCTTCATGCGGCGCATGGAGCTGGCCCTGACCGCGAACCGCTCCGAGGAGCTGGAGGCGCTCACCGCCGACCTGGACAACGGGGGCCGCTGGTCGCGGCAGCTGATCCGGGCCGTGGGCGGGGTCTCCGGCTTCCCCGAGCGGGTGCGCAGGGCCTGGCGGGCCGAGAGGCTGCCGAAGCTGCTGCTGCCTGCGCCGAGCCCGCGCCCCCTGCTCATCGGCCGGGATCCGGGCAACGGGCTGCGCCTCAGCCACGAGACCGTGTCCCGGATGCACGCCGAACTCACCGCGCACGGCGGCCGGTGGCTGCTGCGCGACCTCGGCTCGACCAACGGCACCTGTGTCAACGGACAGCGCGTCACCGGGACGGTCTCGGTGCGTGAGGGGGACCAGGTGAGCTTCGGCAGGATGACCTTCCGGCTCTCCGCGCCGGCACTCAGACCGCCCGCGTGACGACGGAGTCCCTCACGCCTGCTGGTGCAGTCCCCGGCCCGCCAGGGTGAGGAAGGCCTCGCCGACCGCCTCCGAGAGTGTCGGGTGGGCGTGGATGTGGTGGGCGACATCGGACGGTTCGGCGTCCCAGCCGACGATCAGCTGGCTCTCGGCGATCATCTCCGAGACGTTCGGCCCCACGAGATGGACGCCGAGGACCCGGCCGCTCCGCTCCGCGACCACCTTCACCATGCCGCCCTGCCCGTGCACCATGCCCTTGGCTACCGCGCTCAGCGGCATCGTGTTGACCACGACGTCGTGCCCGGCGTCCCGGGCCTGTGCCTCGGAGAGCCCCACCGAAGCGGTCTGCGGGGCGGAGTACGTCACCCGGGGCACCGCGGCGTAGTCCACCGGTGCCGTACGCAGCCCCGCCAGCGTCTCGGCCACCAACAGGCCTTCGGCGAAGGACGCGTGGGCCAGGCCGAGCGACGGCGGCGGCAGCAGGTCGCCCACCACGTGGACGCCCGGCACGACGGTCTCCAGCCGGTCCCAGTCCGCCGGCGCGACATGACCGCGCCCGTCGGTGGCCAGCCCGGCCGCGGCGAGCCCCAGACCGTCCGTCACCGGGGCGCGGCCCACCGCGACGAGCAGCCGCTCGGCCTCCACCGTGACCGTCTCGCCGCGCGGCGTACGGACGGTGGCACGCACTCCGTCGTCGAGCACCACCGTCTCCAGTAGCCGCGCACCCGCCCGCACGTCGATGCCGCGCTTCTTCAGCCCACGGGTCAGATGCCGGGACACATCCACGTCCTCCAGCGGTACGAGCCGGTCGGCGGCCTCCACCAGGGTGACCCGCGCGCCCATCGACCGGTGCAGCGAGGCGTACTCCACCCCGATCGCCCCACCGCCCAGCACCAGTACCGACTCCGGCAGCCCCGGGGCGAACAGTGCGTCGTCACTGGTCACCACCCGCCGCCCGTCGGCCACCAGGCCCGGCAGCATGCGCGGCCGCGACCCGGTGGCGAGCACGATGCCGCGCCGGGCGGTGACCTCCCCGTACCCGCTGATCCGGGCGCTGCGCGGGCCCGTCAACTCCGCGCTGCCGTGCACCACTTCGACTGCGGCGTGCGTGAGATGTCCGACCACCCCGCGATGGTTGCGGTCCACGATGTCGTCCCGGGTCGCGACCAGCGCCGGCCAGTCCACCGACTCCAGATTCGCCTTTATCCCCCAGCGCTCACGCGCCTCCGCGATGCCGTCGACGAGCTCGGCGGCGTGCAGCATCGCCTTGCTGGGGATGCAGCCCCGGTGCAGACAGGTGCCGCCCACCTTGTCGCGTTCCACGAGGAGCACGCGCAGACCGAGCCCCGCGGCCCGCAGCGCCGTCGAGTAGCCGCCCGTTCCCCCGCCGATCACCAGCACATCGGTGTCGGTCACCTTCTCCGTCTGTGTCATGCCTCCCACCCTCCGCCCGGCCCTTGTCATGAGTCCAAGGCAATGTTTATGTGGGTCCGATGCACAGCGTTTATGTCTCACACCGCTCATGCCCGGGCGAAGGGGGAGGGGCGGCGCGATGAGTCTGCGACAGATGGAGTACTTCCTCACCGTCGTCGAGGAGTCCTCCTTCACCCGGGCCGCCGAGCTGCTCCATGTCACCCAGCCGGCGCTGTCCCACCAGATCAAGGTCCTGGAGCGGACCGTCGGTGGCGCCCTGCTCGAACGGCTGCCGCGCGGCGTGCGGCTGACCCCGATGGGCCGGGCCTTCCTGCCGCACGCCGAACGGTCCGTGCGCAGCGCCGCCCAGGCCCGGCGCGCCGCGCGGGCGGCGGCGGGCGCGGAGGGCGGCGAACTGCACATCGCCACCGTGCACGCGATCGCCGTCGGCATCCTCCCCGATGTCTTCGCCCGCTGGCGCTCCGCGCACCCCGGGGTCGGCCTCGTGCTGCACGAGTACGCCACCACGGGCGCCCTGGAGGAACAGATCGAGCGCGGCACCGCCGACCTCGCCGTCGGCCCGCCGCCCGCGGACTGGCCGGGACCGGTCGTCCCGATCGGCGAGGAGGAGATCGTCCTGGTCGTCCCGTTCGACGACCGGCTCGCCGGACGCACCTCCGTCCGCCTCCACGAGCTCGCCGACCGCCCCTGGGTGCGATGCGCGATGGAGGCCGTCGTGCACGGCCGGCCGTTCCTGGACTGGGCCTGTGCCGAAGCCGGTTTCGTCCCCCGTACGGCGGTGCGGACCGAGCACACCTCGACCGCGGTCCGGATGGCGGCGGCCGGGGTCGGGATCGCGACCGCGCCCGCGCACGTCGTGCGGGGAGCCGTCGGCGAGGACTGCGCGGTGCTCACCGTCGACCCGCCGTGGGCCCGCCCGCTCGCGGTCTTCTCCCGGGTGGAACTGACCGGTGCGGCAGCCGCGTTCACCGAACTCCTGGACGCGTCCTGGCCACCGGGCCGGTGACCGGGCCGGGGCCGCAGGCGCCGTCCGCGGCCGGGCACCGTGTCACCCGGACGGCCGCGCGCCGACTGCGCCGGGCCCGCGCCGGTGATCCCCTGAGGGGGACCGCGCCGCACACCGGCGCACCGACCACCCGGGGGTACGGATGCAGCCCGACGCCCCCGGAGACATACCCGCCCCGGCCCCCCTGCCCGACCAGCGCGCCGCAGCCCCGGCACGGTACCGCCGGACGGCCCGCCCCGGCGGCCCGAGCCTCCTCGCCCCCGGCGCGGCCCGTGACCCGTACCGGCTCTACCGGGTGCTCCGCGAGAAGTACCCGCTCAGCTACGACGCCCCGCTGGGCGCCTGGCTGATCAGCCGGTACGACGACGTGGCCACCGCGCTCACCGGACCGGCGTTCACCGGCTTCCCGCACGACGGTGCGCCCCGCGGCGGCCCCGCGCCCCTCGGCCTCTGCCACGGCAACGCCCGCTGCCTGCCGCGCGACCGGTACGCGGTGGTGACCGGCTCCGTGCCCCGTCATCTGGCCGAACGCGTCGAGCGGACCGCCTATGTGCTGGCCCGGCGCATCGCCGGACGCCGGCAGGCCGATCTCGTCGAGGAGTTCTGCCACTGGCTGCCCGCCGGCACCGGCCCCTACCGGACAGGCACGGGGAACTCCACGCAGGCCGACGAGGGGCCCTGCACCCGGCACACCGGTCTGCGCGAGACGGCGCTCGCCTCGTTCCTGGCCAACCTCCTGGACGACCCCGACCTGCTGGCCGCCCTGCGCGTCGAACCGGCACTCGCCGGCCGGGCCTGGACGGAGTCACTGCGCCGCGACCCGCCCGTCCAGGTGGTGCTGCGGCGCACCCTCACCGACGTCACCCTCAGCGGTGGCACCCTGCCGGCCCGCGCCCCCGTCGCCTGCCTGATCGGCGCGGCGGGCCGGGATCCGGAACGGTTCGCCGTACCCGACCTGTTCGACCCCTTCCGCCGCGACCAGGACCGCACCACCACAGGCCCGGCGGGCTGCCCGGCCGTGGTGCTCGGGCGGCTGGAGGCGGAACAGGGTCTGCGCGCCCTGCTGGACGCGATGCCCCGGCTCCGCTGGGCCGACGGATTCAGGCCCGCCGCCACCGGCCTGCTCACCCGGGGCCCGCGCTCCCTGCTGGTACGGCCCGGCTGAGCAGCGCCACCGGCCGCTCCGCGAACAGCTCGGCCACCGCCACCGTGCCCCCGGAGAACTCCCGGCCCGGTGTCAGCAGATCCCGCCACACCCCGTCGTCCGGCAGTGCCAGCTCCGTCCCGCGCCAGCCGCCCTCATCCGCCAGCCGCAGCGACAGCCGGGTCACCGCTGTGACCGCCTCGCCCGAACGGCAGAAGGCCAGACAGTGCCCGGCCGCCGGACCGGAGGCCGCCAGCGGGGTATACGTGCCCGACTCGCCGAACACTCCGGGGCGCTCGCGCCGCAGCCGCAGCGCCGCCACCGTGAGCGCCTCCTTCTCGGAGGCGGGCGCGCCGGCGGCGGGCCGGCCGAACGGCCGCCGGTTGTCCGGGTCGACCAGCGCCAGGTACTCGCGCTCGGTGCCCTGGTAGAGATCCGGCACCCCGGGCATCGTCAGATGCACCAGCGCAGCGCCGAGCACATTGGCCCGCACATGCGGGGCGAGCCCGGCCGCGAACCCGTCCAGGAGCGCCCGGACCGGACCGGTCCCGGCGGCCGGACCGGCGGCCACGAAGTCCGACATCGCCCGCTCGTACACCGGATCCGGTTCGGTCCAGCTGGTGAAGAGCCCCGACTCCCGCACCGCCTTCAGCAGCGCGGGCTCCAGCCGCGCCGCCTGCTCCCCGGCCGGGAACCCCACACAGCCGAACGCGGTCTGCCACGCCTGCCAGGCCAGCTGCGGGTCGGGGGCGGCCGGGGCCTTCCGGGCCAGCTCCGTCACCAGCTGCGACCACTGCCGCGGGCACTGCGAGAGCACCGCGACTGCGGCCCGGACATCGGCGCTGCGCTTGGTGTCGTGCGTGGTCAGCGCCGTGCCGGTGGCGGGCCAGTCCCGTGCCAGCCGGGTGCAGAACGCATGGAATTCCTCCGGCGCCACCGCCGGCCTGCCCGGATCGCCGCCCACCTCGTTGGCCGAGACCAGCGGCACGTACCGGTAGTACGCGGTGTCCTCGACCGACTTGGCCCGCAGCGCGGAGGCCGTCTGCGCGAACCGGGCGCAGAACGCGGCCCGGTCGCCACCCTCGCCGAGCCGCCCCAGCGCCAGGTCGCGCACCACATCGACGGCGGACGCCTCCTCCCGCACGGCGAACGCCGCCTTGGCATCGCTCACCGCCGACGCGTCGAGCGCCGCCTCGGCCGACTCCGTGCAGGGGCCGCCGGCCGTCACGTACGGCCGGTAGACCGGCACCCGGACCAGCAGTTCGCGCACCGCGGTGTGCAGCGCCCACGGGGCGTGGTCGCGCAGCGCGGGGTCCCCGGCGCAGACGCGTGACGCGAGCCGGGTCAGCAGTGCGGTCTCGGCGGCCAGCTCATGGGTGACGACGCGGTATGCCGCCCGGCGCACGGTCGCCGTCCAGTAGCCTCCCCGGTCGCCGGCCGGGGAGGCGGACTCGCGGTAGTGGCCGAGCAGTTCGGCGGCGCCCACCGGGTCGGCGAAGAGGCCGTCGATCCGGTGCAGCGCGTCGTACCCGGTCGTCCCGGCCACGGCCCAGCCGGCCGGCAGCGGCTCGGGGCCTGTGAGGATCTTCTCCACCACCGTCCAGGCACCGCCGCTCGCCGCGGAGAGCCGCTCCAGATAGGCGGCCGGGTCGGCGAGTCCGTCGGGATGGTCGATCCGCAGGCCGTCGACGGTCCCGTCCCGGAGCAGTTCGAGGATCTTGGCGTGGGTGGCGGCGAAGACCTCCGGGTCCTCCACCCGCAGCCCGATCAGCTCCGAGATGGTGAAGAACCGCCGGTAGTTCAGCTCGGTCCGGGCCAGCCGCCACCAGCCGAGCCGGTAGTGCTGGGCGTCCAGCAGCTCGGGCAGGCCGAGCCCCGCGGTGCCGGCGCGGAGGGGGAACTCCTGCTCGCCGTGGCGCAGCACGTCTCCGTCGACGCGGAGCCCGCCGATCTCGTCGCCGAGCCGTCCGCCGAGCACCGGCAGCAGGATCTTTCCGTCGCCCGCCGCCCAGTCGATGTCGAACCAGCCGGCGTAGCGGGAGCCCGGCCCCTCGCGAAGGACCTCCCACAGGGCGTGATTGTGCCGGGGGTCGGCCGCCATGTGGTTGGGCACGATGTCCAGGATGATCCCGAGTCCGTGCTCCCGGGCGGTCCGGGCGAGCCGCCGCAGCCCGTCCTCGCCGCCCAGCTCGGCGCGTACCCGGCCGTGGTCGACGACGTCGTAGCCGTGCCGCGAGCCGGGCACGGCTTCGAGGACCGGGGACAGATGCAGATGGGAGACGCCGAGCGTGGCGAGGTACGGCACGGCGTCCTCGGCGGCCGAGAACGGGAAGTCCGGCTGGAGCTGGAGCCGGTACGTGGCGGATGGCGTCATGGGGACGTTCGTACCCAGATCCGGGCCGCCTGTGTCACCCCGTCGCACACAAGGGCTCGACCGGCGGCCCCGTACACCGCACGCCTTCCCCTACGCGGGCCGCTGGAGCACCGCCATGCTCCGGCCCACCAGCGTCACCCGATCGCCCCCCGTCACCTTCGGCCCGGCGCCGGGCAGCACCCCGACGGGGCGCGCGGTGTCGACGACCACATGCCACTGCCGCCCGTGGTTGACCGGCACGGCGAACTCCAGCGTCTCGGCGCTCGCGTTGAACATCAGCAGGAAGGAGTCGTCGGAGATCCGCTCGCCGCGCGGGCCCGGCTCCGAGATGGCGTGCCCGTTCAGAAAGACCGTCAGCGCCTTCGCATGCGCGGCCCCCCAGTCCCGCTGGGTCATCTCATCGCCCTCGGGCGTGAACCAGGCGATGTCCGACAGCTCGTCGTGCGTGCCCTCCACCGGCCGGCCGTGGAAGAACCGGCGGCGCCGGAAGACCGGATGGTCGCGGCGCAGCCACACCATGGCCCGGGTGAACTCCAGCAGGCTGCTGCCGAGCCCGTCGGCGCCCGGCGGGTCCGTGTCCTCGCCGTCGTCCGCCGCCGCCTCGGCCGGGTCCGGCCAGTGCACCCAGGACAGCTCGCTGTCCTGGCAGTAGCCGTTGTTGTTGCCCAGCTGGGTGCGGCCGAACTCGTCACCGTGGCTCAGCATCGGCACCCCCTGCGACAGCATCAGGGTGGCGACGAAGTTCCGCATCTGCCGCTCGCGCAGCTCCAGCACCTCGGGCCGGTCCGTCTCGCCCTCCACGCCGCAGTTCCAGGACCGGTTGTGGCTCTCGCCGTCCCGGTTGCCCTCGCCGTTGGCGTCGTTGTGCTTGTTGTTGTACGAGACGAGGTCGTGCAGGGTGAACCCGTCATGGCAGGTGGCGAAGTTGATCGAGGCGAGCGGCCGCCGGCCGTCGTCCTGGTACAGGTCGGACGAGCCGGTCAGCCGTCCGGCGAACTCGGCCAGCGTCCGGGGCTCACCGCGCCACAGGTCTCGCACCGTGTCCCGGTACTTCCCGTTCCACTCCGTCCACAGCGGCGGGAAGTTCCCCACCTGGTAGCCGCCCTCGCCCACGTCCCACGGCTCGGCGATCAGCTTCACCTGGCTGACCACCGGGTCCTGCTGCACCAGGTCGAAGAACGACGACAGCCGGTCCACTTCGTGGAACTGACGGGCCAGGGTGGCCGCCAGATCGAACCGGAACCCGTCCACATGCATCTCGGTCACCCAGTACCGCAGCGAGTCCATGATCATCTGGAGTACGTGCGGGGAGCGCATCAGCAGGGAGTTCCCGGTCCCCGTGGTGTCCATGTAGTAGCGCTGGTCGTCGGTCAACCGGTAGTACGAGGCGTTGTCCAGGCCCCGGAAGGAGAGCGTCGGACCCAGGTGGTTGCCCTCCGCCGTGTGGTTGTAGACCACGTCGAGGATCACCTCGATGCCCGCCTGGTGCAGCGCCCGTACGGCCTGCTTGAATTCGAGCACCTGCTCGCCCCGGTCGCCCCAGGAGGCGTAGGCGTTGTGCGGGGCGAAGAAGCCGATGGTGTTGTAGCCCCAGTAGTTGGCGAGCCCCGCGTCCGCCAGCCGGTGGTCCTGCACGAACTGGTGCACCGGCATCAACTCGATCGCCGTGACGCCCAGCTCCGTAAGATGCGCGATGACCTCCGGGTGCGCCAGCCCGGCGTACGTACCGCGCAGCTCCTTCGGCAGCCCCGGATGAAGCATCGTCAGGCCCTTCACGTGGGCCTCGTAGATCACCGTGCGGTGGTAGTCCGTACGGGGCCGCCGGTCGTCGCCCCAGTCGAAGTACGGATTGACCACGACCGACGTCATCGTGTGCGGAGCCGAGTCGAGGTCGTTGCGCGCGTCGGGCCGGCCGAACGGATAGCCGTACACCGCCTCGCCCCACTGGATCTGCCCGGCGACCGCCCGCGCGTACGGGTCGAGGAGCAGCTTCGCTGAGTTGCAGCGGGCGCCGCGCTGGGGCTCGTACGGCCCGTGGACCCGGAATCCGTACCGCTGCCCGGGCATAACCCCGGGCAGATACGCGTGGCGCACGAAAGCGTCGGTCTCCCGGAGTTCCACCGCTGTCTCGGAACCGTCGTCGTGCAGCAGGCACAACTCGATTCGGTGGGCGGCCTCCGAGAAGACCGCGAAGTTGGTCCCGGCGCCGTCGTACGTGGCACCGAGGGGGTACGCCTGTCCCGGCCAGACCTGCATAGATTTCGACTCTTCCACTCTGATGCGGTCGCCTGGGGAATGCGGGCTCCCTGGCAGATCTTCCCCGAAAGAGCGGCCCTTACCTAGGACCGGCCGTCAAACGGGGGGCGGCGTCGCCCTGGGCCGGTCAACATCGGGCCCTCCGTGTCGCCCGGAACCGGAATTCGGCGGCCCCATCCGGCCGGCTGTCCGGTATGCGGCTTGCCATGGGGTGTTTAATCACTATGAATCCGCTCACTACGGCAGATCTCGTCTCTCGGAACAGGCTTGTGCCGTAGGGGAGTTGAGTAATCAGCCTGTGCATCCGGCTGCACCGGCTCCCGCTCCCGGAGTACCCTTCCTTGATCGTTGGTGGGGGAGCGGAAGGCGGTGTGCGGGTGAGCTCGGGAGGGTTCGAGCTGCCCCCAGGTGACGCTGGTCACGAGGGGGACTCCACCGCTGTGCCGCCCGGGGCGGTGTCGCTCGCCCAGCCTCTGGAGATCGGCGCGGAACTGGACTGGGGCGCGGACGCCTGGAGTGAGGTGCGCACGCGTGCGCAGCGGGCCGGGCGTGCCTATATCTGGCTGAATCTCGTGGAACAGCGGCTGCGCGCCGTGGTGGCCGCGGTGCTCCGGCCCATCTACGAACCGGTCCACGGCGAGGACTGGGTGGTGGCCGCTGCCGGCCCCGCCGGGCAGGAGTGGGTGCAGCGCGCCGTCGCCGTGCGCGAGGTCTCCCGCCGCAAGGGCTATCTGCTCGACCCGGCCGACGACAACGTGCTGAGCTTCCTCACGCTGCCCCAGCTGCGTGAGCTGATGGTTCAGCACTGGCCCTGTTTCGAGCCCTACTTCGACGACCGCCGCGATGTGGAGCTGGCACTCGACGAGCTGGAGGTCGCCCGGAACGTGGTCTCCCGCAACCGCGCGCTCAACGAGGCGGTGCTCGCCCAGGCCGAGCGGGCCTCCGCGCGGCTGCTGGAGATCCTCGGCAGCGGCGCCGCTGTGCCCTCCGCCGACCGGCTCCCCGTCGACGCCGTGGAGGAGCTCGTCGGCGACCGGTACGCGGACGTGGTCTCCGTCCATTCCGACCGGGTGCGGCTCCAGCGCCAGCTGCCCGCCGAGGACCTCTTCGGGGGTGCCCGCAGGCTGGACGCGATCGGCATAGGGCTCAATCTGCTGGTGCAGAACTTCTCCGGCCGCCGGCTGATCCGGCTGGCCGAGACGGGCTGCCGGATCCGGCTGCTCTTCATCAACCCCGCCAGCAGTGCGGTCAAGCGCCGCGAACGGGAGCTGGGCCTCAAGAAGGGCGAGCTGAGCCGGTCGGTGGAGATGAACATCCTCCATATGCGCCGGGTCCGCTCCAAGCTCCGCGATCCGGGCGCCTTCGAGATCCATGTCTTCGACGAGACGCCGCGCTTCACCGCCTACCTGGTGGACGGTGACGGGGCCGACGCGGTGGGTGTCGTCCAGACGTATCTGCGCCGGGCCCGCGGCATGGAGGCGCCCGTGCTGGTGCTCCGCGGCGGCGGACGTGCGGTGGTCCGGTCCGGGCAGGACAGCGAGCACGGACTGTTCGAGACGTACCGCGAGGAGTTCGAGTCCGTCTGGACGGACTCCCGGCCGGTCTCCTGAGGGGCCGTCCACCGGCGTTGTCAGTGGCCCGTGCGAGGGTGGTCGTCACCTGGGGGAAGCACCACGAAGGAGGTACGGGATGAGCTGGCACCGGCATGAGCTGGTCGGCTTCGACCTGGAGACGACGGGTACGGAGCCGCTGGAGGCCCGGATCGTGACGGCCGCGGTCGTCCGGGTCGACGGCAGCGACGGCGAGCCGGCGGACCGGCACACCTGGCTGGCCGATCCGGGGATCCGGATCCCCGCACAGGCCTCGGCGATCCACGGCATCAGCAGCGAGCGGGCGGCGGCGGAGGGCCGGCCGGTGCGCGAGGTGGCCGACGAGATCGCCGACACCCTGACCGGCTACTGGCGCCGGGGCGTGCCGGTCGTCGCGTACAACGCCGCGTTCGACCTGACGCTGCTGACCGCGGAGTTGTACCGGCACGGGCTGCCGTCCCTGAGCGAGCGCCTGGGCGGCGCGGGGATCGGGCCGGTCGTGGACCCGTACACGATCGACCGGGCGGTGGACCGCTACCGCAAGGGCAAGCGCAATCTGGAGGCGGTCTGCGTCGAGTACGGCGTGGTGCACGGCGGCGCGCACGACGCGGGGGCCGACGCGCTGGCCGCGGTGCGGGTCGCGTACGCGATAGCCGCGCGGCACGGCTCGGTGGCCTCGCTGTCGGCGCCCGAGCTCCACGAGCGCCAGATCGACTGGTACGCGGAGTGGGCCGCCGACTTCCAGCGGTTCCTGCGCCGCAAGGGCGAGGCGGACGCGGTGATCGACGGCCGCTGGCCGGTCCGGGAGCCGGTGCCGGTCTCGGGCTGAGGGCGCGTCCGGTTGCCCGGCCTTCGGCCGTGCTGCGTCCTCAATCGCCGGACGGACTTGATATGCCGGTCTTGCCGTTTGCCTGCAGGCAGGGGATGGCGCGGCCAAGATCGTGCGGGTCGGGGTTCTTGCCTGCAGGCAGGCGGCAACCTGAGCCAAAATCAAGCCCGTCCGGCGATTGAGGACAGCTCGTCAGCCCGTCCGGCGATTGGGGACACCGCGCTCACCGGCGCGCGCCCGGTGAGCCGCGCCTCAGAACGGGTACCACCGCACTCCCGCGTCACCGTCCCGCAGCGACGCCACCCGGCGGCGGAACTCCACGAGGGCCTTCGGGTTGGCCGGTGCGTGCTGCGCGACCCACGCACAGCTCGCCGTCTCCCGCGCCCCGCGCAGCACCGCGCAGCCGTCCCACTCCCGTACGTCCCACCCGTACGCCGAAGTGAACGCGTCATAGGCGTCCGCCGCCAGCGCGTACCGGTCGCGGGACAGGGCCAGTACCACCAGATCGTGCTCGCGCAGATCCGTCGAGAAGGTCTCCAGGTCCACCAGGACCGGCCCGTCCGGACCGACATGGACATTGCGCGGCAGCGCGTCGCCGTGGATCGGGCCCGGGTCCAGGTGCGGCACCAGCGCGTCGGCGGCCGTCGCGAAACCGTCACGCCGTTCGCGCAGATAGGCGGCGTCTGCCGGGTCGATCGCGTCGCCCGCCAGGCGCAGCCAGCGCTCGACCCCGCCCAGCAGCTCCCGGCGGGGGAGGGCGAGACCTTCGGGGGCCGGCAGCGCGTGCACCGCGGTGAGCAGCGGCGCCAGATCCCTCGGCTCGGCGGCCCGCACCGCGTCGGGAAGCCGGTGCCACAGCGTGACCGGGTGTCCCTCGACCAGCCGCGCGGTGGGATCGGCGGCCCGTACCGCCGGGACGCCGGACGCGGCGAGCCACTGCGCCACAGCCACCTCGCGCTCGGCCCGCACCCGCAGCTCCGGACTCCGTACGGCATCCCGGCCGATCTTGACCACCAGGTCGCCCACGGCGAACACCGCGTTCTCGCCCAGCGCGAGCAGCTCCGCGTCGCCGGGGTGCCCGGCAGCGGTCAGTACCTCGCGCGCTCGCATCTCGTTCATGGATCCGATTTTCGCATCTGTGCAGGTTGCCTTGACGAACCGGCGGCGCCTCAGCACGATTACGGAGGCCACCTGAGCGGCCAGAACGGTATCAAGCCGGTCGAATGACGCAAAGGGGGTCCATTCATGACATTGGCGAGTGCAACCGTGCAGCCCGGACGGCACGGTCCGCCGGGCGGTCCGCACGGCAAGGGGTCCGCGGGGGTCGACAGGAACGCCGGTACCTGGTTCCTGGTGCTGCCCGCCCTGATCCCGATCCTGGTCCTCAGCGTCGGGCCGCTGCTCTACGGCATCGTGCTGGCCTTCACCGACTCGCAGTCGGGCCGCACGAGGTCCACCCAGTGGGTCGGCGTACTGAACTTCCAGGACCTGCTGCACGACGGACTGTTCTGGGACTCGTTCCGGATCGGTCTGGTGTGGGCGGTCGGTGTCACCGTCCCGCAGTTCGTGCTGGCTCTCGGTCTGGCGCTGCTGCTCAACGAGAAGCTGCGGATGCGGTGGCTTGCGCGGGCCCTGGCGATCATCCCGTGGGCCATGCCCGAGGTCGTCGTCGGCATCATGTGGCGGCTCGTCTACAACCCGGACGCCGGAATCCTCAACGAGACCATCCGTGATCTGGGGTTCGGTGACGGCCGTGACTGGCTGACCGGCCTCGCCACCGCGCTGCCCGCGGTGATTCTCGTCGGGGTCTGGGCCGGGATGCCGCAGACCACGGTCGCCCTGCTGGCCGGTCTGCAGAACACCCCGCACGAACTCCACGAGGCGGCCGCACTGGACGGCGCGGGCGCCTGGCGCCGTTTCCGCACCGTCACCTGGCCCGCGCTCAGACCGGTCGCCCTTTCCATCACCGCGCTCAACTTCATCTGGAACTTCAACTCCTTCGCCCTGGTCTACGTGCTGACCAACGGCGGCCCCGGCGGCCGTACCCGGCTGCCGATGCTCTTCGCGTACGAAGAGGCCTTCCGGTACGGACAGTTCGGCTATGCCGCGGCGATGGGCTGTGTGATGGTCGCGGTGATCTCCGTGATCCTCGCCGTGTACCTCGTGGGCCGGCTCGGGGGAGGCGAGGACCGATGAGCATGCGTACCCGCAGGTCCGTGCGCGCCGGACAGTACCTCGCGCTGCTGTGCTACCTGGTCTTCCTGGCGTTCCCGTTCCTCTGGCTGATCTCCACCGCCTTCAAACCGGCGCCCGAGCTCGGCTCCCTGCACCCCACCTGGATTCCGCACCACCCGACGCTCGACAACTTCCGGGCCGCCTTCGACGAGCAGCCGCTGCTGCAGGCCGCCGCCAACTCGCTGACCGCCGCCGTCTCGGCCGGGATCATCGCGGTCGTCATCGCCACCCCGATGGCCTATGTGATGGCGCGCCACCGCTCGCGGCTCTCCGCCGCCGCCACCGGCTGGGTCGTGGTCAGCCAGGCGTTCCCGTTCGTCCTGCTGATCATTCCGCTCTTCCTGGTGCTCAAGTACCTGCATCTGATCAACACGCTGTGGGGGCTGATCATGGTGTACGTCGTCTGGTCGCTGCCGTTCGCTCTGTGGATGCTGGTCGGATACGTGCGGGCGGTGCCGCCCGAACTGGAGGAGGCGGCCGCCGTCGACGGCGCGAGCCGGCTGCGTACGCTCGTCTCGGTCACCGCCCCGCTGCTGGCACCCGGGATCGTCGCCACCGCGCTCTTCGCCTTCATCACCGCGTGGAACGAGTTCTTCTTCGCGCTCGTCCTGCTCAAGACACCGGAGAAGCAGACCTTGCCGGTCGTACTGACCCACTTCCTCGGCGCGGAGGGTGCGAGCGACCTGGGGCCGCTCGCCGCCGCCGCGTTCCTTGCCACCCTTCCCTCGCTCGTCCTCTTCGCGTTCATCCAGCGGCGGATCACGGGCGGCATGCTGGCCGGGGCGGTGAAGAGCTGATGCGGGCAGTGGCACGTACGGCAGCCGCGGCGGCCACCGCGCTGGCCCTGCTGCTCACCGGCTGCGGCGGGGGAGACGGCCGGACGGACGGCACGGTCAGGCTCCGCTTCCAGTCGCTGGCCTGGCAGAAGGAGTCCGTCGACGCCAACAAGCAGCTGGTGAAGGAGTGGAACGCGAGCCATCCCGATGTCCAGGTCCAGTACGTCCAGGGCAGCTGGGACAGCGTCCACGACCAGCTCCTCACCTCCTTCGAGGGGGACGAGGCACCCGACGTCATCCATGACGCGTCCGACGACCTCGCGGACTTCGCCTACGGCGGCTATCTCGCCGATCTGCGCGCCCTGCTGCCGGACCGGCTGGCCAAGGACATCCCGCGGCAGAGCTGGAGCACCAGCACCTTCGACGGCGGTGTCTACGGGGTGCCCTTCCTTCAGGAGCCGCGCGTCCTGATCGCCAACACCAGACTGCTGAAGGCCTCGGGGGTCCGCATCCCGACCCCGGCGAAGCCCTGGAGCTGGACGGAGTTCCGGCAGGTCACCAAGAAGCTCACGGGCAAGGGCCGTTACGGAGTCGCCTGGCCACTCAAGGAGCCGGTATCGGTCACGCTCAACCTCGGCCTCTCGGCCGGCGGCGAGATGTTCCACCGCGGCGCCGACGGAAAGGTCACGCTGGCCGTGGACGACGGCGACCTCGTCGTCCCCGACACCATCCACGACCAGGTCAACACCGACCACAGCGCCGCCCGTACGGCCCTCGGCATGGGCGGCGGTGACGCCCTTCCCGGTCTCTTCGGCGGCAAGTACGCCATGGTGCCGCTGGGATTCTCCTACCGCCAGCAGGTGGTCGAACAGGCCCCGAAGGGCTTCGAGTGGACGGTGCTGCCCGCCCCGGCCGGGAGCGCGGGCCTGGCCCAGGGGGTGAGCCCGCAGACCCTGTCCGTCGCCGAGGACAGTCCGCACAAGAAGGAAGCCGTGGAGTTCATCGACTTCCTGCTGCGGCCGGCGAACATGGTGCGCCTCGCCAAGGGCGACTGGATGCTGCCCACCGGCAAGGAGGCGCTGGCGGACCCCTCGCTGCACACCGCCGACCGGGGCTGGGCGACCGGTGCCGCCCTCGCGGGGGCACTGCGCTCCGCGCCCGCCCAGTCCGTGCGCGGCTACCCCGAGTGGAAGGACAAGGTGGCCACTCCCGCGTTCCAGGAGTACTACAGCGGCGCGATCGACGCGGCCGAGCTGAGGAAGCGTCTGGTCCAGGACGGGAACCGGGTGCTGGCCCGCTACCAGCGCTGACGGGTCCGCCGGCCCCTTCCCGTCCCCCGCGAGCCGGGGGACGGGAAGGGGCCGCGCCGCGCCCGGTTCGAACGCAGGGGCGGATTCAGGCCTTCTCCTCCCGCTGTCTGCCGGGCCGACGGGCGCCGTCGCCGTCCCGCGGACGGTCGTGTCCCCGAGGCGCAGGATGCACACCCCTTGCACGTAAAGGGCGTTGGGGGGTCGCACGCCCGACTTGGGCGCCCCTGGCCGGTTTCTTATTACGAAAGCTTGTTGAGTAAGTCACAGACGTATGAAGGTCTTGATCTGAGCGCGTCAATGGGCGAGGGTTTCGAGCCAGCCCCCGGAGATCTTCCGGCCGAGGGCCAATCCCCCCACAAAAGAATGACGAGGAGACCCCTCTTCATGGCAATTCACAAGCGCGCACGCGGTTTCAAGCTCACCGCCGCCATCACCGCCGTGGCCGCCGCAGCCGGAGTCACCCTGCTGGGCAGCTCCATGGCCGGAGCGGCACCCGCCCCCGCCACGGGCAAGATCTACGGTGCCGACGCGGCAACCGCCGTGTCCGGCAGCTACATAGTCATGCTGGACCACAAGGCCGACAAGTCGAAGCTGGCCAAGGAGTACGGCGGCAAGCTGAAGCGCAACTACAGCTCCGCCATCAACGGCTTCTCCGCCAGCGGTCTTTCGCAGACCGAGGCCAAGCGGCTCGCCGCCGACCCGGCCGTCTCCAAGGTCGTCCAGAACAAGAAGTTCCACGTCGACGCCACCCAGGACAACCCGCCGTCCTGGGGCCTGGACCGCATCGACCAGGCCGAGACCGCCGGCGACAACGCGTACAACTACCCGGACAGCGCGGGCGAGGGCGTCACCGCGTACGTCATCGACACCGGTGTCCGTATCACGCACGAGGAGTTCGAGGGCCGGGCCAGCTACGGCTACGACGCCGTGGACGACGACGACAACGCCGACGACGGCTACGGTCACGGAACCCACGTGGCCGGCACCATCGCCGGCGCGACGTACGGCGTCGCCAAGAAGGCCAAGATCGTGGCCGTCCGGGTCCTCGACGACTCGGGCTCGGGCACCACCGAGCAGGTCGTCGCCGGTATCGACTGGGTCACCGAGAACCACGAGGGCCCGTCCGTCGCCAACATGAGCCTCGGCGGCGGCGTGGACGAGGCGCTCGACGCGGCGGTCCAGAAGTCCATCGCCTCCGGAGTCACCTACGGAGTGGCCGCAGGCAACGAGTCGGGCGACGCGAGCGAGAGCTCCCCGGCGCGCGTCCCGGAGGCCATCACGGTCGCCTCGTCCACGGTGGACGACGAGCAGTCGTCGTTCTCCAACTACGGCTCGCTGGTGGACCTGTACGCCCCGGGTTCGGACATCACCTCGGCGTGGAACGACAGCGACACCGGCTCCGACACCATCTCCGGTACGTCCATGGCGACTCCGCACGTCGTCGGTGCCGCCGCCCTCTACCTGGCGGGACACCCGGACGCCGCCCCGGCGGACGTCTCCTCGGCGCTGACCGACGGAGCCACCCCGGACGCCATCAGCAACGCCACCGAAGGCACGGCGAACAAGCTGCTGAAGGTCGTTGAGTAACAGCACCGCTCGCTGACCGGCGGCCCCCGCGCCCTCCCCCACGGGGCGCGGCGGCCGCACGGCGCGGGGTGATCGTCCTATGGTGTGCCCATGACGATGTACGCGGCGCTGCTGCGCGGGATCAACGTGAGCGGCCACCGGAAGATCCCGATGGCCGAACTCCGCACCCTGCTCACCGGACTGGGCCACGGAGACGTCCGCACCCACCTGCAGAGCGGCAACGCCGTCTTCAGCAGCGAATCGGACGACGAGAACGCACTCGCGGCGGAACTGGAGCAGGCCATCGCGGAGCGGTTCGGCTTCGACGTCCCGTGTCTGGTCCGGGACGGCGGCTATCTCGCGGCCGTGGCCGCCGCCTGTCCGTTCCCCGCCGCCGAGCTCCAGCCCAGGGAGCTCCACATCACCTACTTCGACCAGCAGGTCGACGAGACCCGCTTCGCCCCGGTGGACGCCGCGGCATTCCTCCCCGAGGAGTTCCGGCTCGGCGAACGCGCCCTCTATCTCCACGCCCCCGGCGGTCTTGGCGGCTCCAAGCTCGCTGCCGCGCTCTCCCGCCCCTCTCTCACCAGGGGCCTCGTCGCAACCTCACGCAACTGGAACACGGTCACCAGACTCGTGGAGATGACCGGGGGCCACGCGTGAACGAGCCGTCCCCGGGCGTGGCCGCGGCGGTCGAGGGCGAACTCCGCCTCCTCGACCCGCTGGTGCGTGCCTCCACCGAACTCCTCGTCCAGGTCCTGCACCCCGAATTCCACGAGGTCGACTCCACCGGCCGCCACTGGGACCGGGACACGGTCATCACCTCGCTGATCACGGGCACCGCCCCGCGCCCCGGGCCGCTCACCGCCTCCCGGATGCACGGGACCCAGCTCGCCGACGACCTCGTCCACGTCACCTTCGACACCGAGGCCAAGGGGAAGCGCGCCCACCGCAGTTCACTGTGGCGGCTCACCGGGACGGGCTGGCTGCTCTACTACCACCAGGCCACGCCCTTCATCACCGAACCGGCGGCCGGCGGATGAGCACCCCGGTCAGCGACGTCCGGCCCGCTGGGCCCGCGCCGTCCACCGGCCGTCGGTGCGGGCGATCCGTACCGGATGACCGAAGCAGTCGCTGACCTGCTCCGTGGTCAGCACCCCGTCAGCGGGCCCCGAGGCCACACACCGCCCGCCGCGCAGCAGCATCGCATGCGTGGTCGAGGCGGGCAGCTCCTCCAGATGGTGCGTGACCAGCACCGTCGCCAGCTCCGGGTGCTCCTCGCGCAGCGCGTCCAGACTGTCCAGCAGCTGCTCCCGGGCCGCCAGGTCAAGACCGGTGGCCGGCTCGTCGAGCAGCAGCAGCCGGGGCTGCGGCATCAGGGCGCGGGCGATGAGCGTACGGCCCCGCTCGCCCTGCGACAGCGCGGGCCAGCGCGACTTCTCCTTGCCGCCCATGCCCAGCATCTTCAGCAGCCGCTCCGCCCGCTCCCGCTGCTCCGGGCCGGCCGACCGGCGCGGCACCGGCTCGACCGAGTTGGTCAGCCCCGTCAGCACGACCTCGTCCACCGTCAGCGGGGAACGCAGCGGATGGCGCGGGTCGACATGCCCCAGCAGCGTCCGCAGCTCCCGCAGATCGACGCGTCCGATGGTGCGGCCCAGCACCTCGACCGCACCCCGGGTGGGATGCCTGATCGCGCCGAGCAGCCCGAGCAGGGTGCTCTTGCCCGCACCGTTGGCGCCGAGCAGCGCCCAGTGCTCGCCGCCGTGCACGGTCATCGAGACCGAGTCGAGCAGCACCTTGCCGTCCCGAACGAGAGTGACGTCGTCGGCCCTGATCACCGGAACCGGGGCCGTGCGGGACGGAGAGGCGAGGGCGGCTGTGGTGGTCACGTGCGGGTACTCCTTCATGCGGATGCGAGCGCCTCCAGGAGGCTCATGTCCTCGGTCGACAGCGGGATCTCCCGGGCCCCGAGATTCTCCGCGAGATGCACGGGCGAACCGGTGCCCGGGGTCGGGCAGAGCGCGGGGGAGTGGTGCAGCAGCCAGGCCAGGGCGATCTGCCCGCGGGTGGCACCGTGACGTTCCGCGATCCCGGCGAGCGCCGCGGCGCCTTCGCCGGCCAGGGTGCCGTTCGCCAGCGGGAACCAGGGAAGGAAGGCGAGGCCGTGGGTCTCGCACACCTTCAGTACCGCGTCCGACGAACGGTCCAGGAGATTGAAGCGGTTCTGCACCGAGGCGATCCCGGTCAGGGAGAGCGCCTGCTCCAGCTGTTCGGCGGTGAGGGTGTCCAGACCGATGTACCGGATCTTACCCTCCTGCCGCAGTGCATCCAGAGTGCCCAGTTGCTCGGCCATCGGCACCCTCGGATCCAGCCTGTGCAGCTGGTAGAGGTCGATCCGGTCCGTCCGCAGCCGGCGCAGACTCCCTTCGCACATCGCCCGCAGCTGCTCGGGCCGCCCGGTGATGCGCGTGGTGCTGTCACTGGTGCGCACGACGCCGCCCTTCGTCGCGATCACCAGATCGTCGCGGTACGGGTGCAGCGCCTCGGCCACAAGATCCTCGGCTACCCAGGGGCCGTAGTTCTCGGCCGTGTCGATCAGGGTCACGCCCCGGTCGACGGCCGCCCTGAGCACGGCCAGCGACTTCTGCCGGTCGGCGGGGGGACCCCAGTAGCCGGGGCCGGTCAGCTGCGCGGTGCCGTAGCCGAGACGGCGCACGGGCAGTTCGCCGCCGAGGAGAAAGGAGTCGTCGGGGGACCGCAATACGGAGGACATGGGGAAACAGTAGTCTGGATGGCGGATACAACTTCCGGCCCGGGGGACCGCCTAGCCGTCACGGTGACGCCACCGCCCGAGCCGCGGCCGTGCGGAGGAGCGGGATGCGCTACGTCATCGTGGGAGCGGGCGCCGTCGGCGGCGCCATCGGCGGACGGCTGGCCGAGGCCGGCCACTCCGTGGTGCTCGTGGCCCGTGGGGCCCACTACGAGGCACTGCGCTCCGGCGGGCTCCGGCTCACCACCCCCGACGGCACCCGCACCCACCACCTCCCCGTCGTCGACGGACCCGAGGCGCCGGCCCTGACCCCCGACGACGTACTCGTGCTCGCCGTCAAGACGCAGGACAGCGTCGCCGCACTCGATGACTGGAGCACCCGGCCGGTGGCGGGCGGCGGCACGGCGGGCGAGCGGCTGCCGCTGGTCTGCGCGCAGAACGGGGTGGAGAGCGAACGCCTCGCGCTGCGCCGTTTCGACCGCGTGTACGGCATGTGCGTCTGGCTGCCCGCCACCTTCGTGGAGCCCGGCCGGGTGTCCGCGGCAGGCAGCCCGCTCACCGGCATCCTGCACCTGGGCCGCTACCCGTCGGGCACCGACGACACCGCCCGGCGGATCTCCGCCGACCTGGAGAGCGCGAAGCTGCTCGCCCCAGTGGTGGCGGACGTGATGCGCTGGAAGTACGGCAAGCTGCTCTCCAACCTGGCCAACGCCGTCGAGGCGGCCACCGGTCCGCTCGCGGGGGATGACGCGATCGGCCTGTTCGAGCGGGCGCTGGCCGAGGGGCAGGCCGTGCTCGCGGCGGCCGGTATCGACGCGGTCGGCCGGCAGGAACAGACCGAGGTGCGGGGCGACCGGATCCGCTTCGAACCCTTCGACGGCTCCCCGCGCGGCGGCGGCTCCTCCTGGCAGAGCCTCAGCCGCGGCACCGGCACGATCGAGGCCGACTACCTCAACGGCGAGATCACACTGCTCGGCCGGCTCCACGGCGTACCCACCCCGGTCAACGACGTGCTGCGGCGGATCGCGAACACCTGCGCCCGCGAGCGCCGGGAGCCCGGCTCGATGTCCGTCGCCGAGCTGACCGCACTGGTCGACGCGGCCGTCGAGGAGCCGCTGTCGCCTTTTTTCAATACCCCGGGCGGTCACCGGGCCTAGCGTGCTGTGCATGAAGACCGAGCACGCCCATATGACCGAATGCGCCGCCGAGGCGGCCCGGGTGGCCCGCGCCGTGCGCGCCGGCCAACTCGACAACCCCCGGACTCCGTGTGCCGGCTAGGACCTCCGTACGCTCATCAACCACTGGGTGCTCTACACCTCGCACGGCATGGAGCACCGCGCCCTGCGCACGGAGCTGCCCGGAGAACTCGTCGCCCGTGACTTCACGGCGGACCCCGACTGGGCCGAGAGCTACGCGGCGCAGCTGGACCGGGCCGTCGCCGCCTGGTCGGATCCGGTCGTCTGGGAAGGCAGCATCGGGGAGGGCGACATGGCGTCCCCGGCCGCCGACACCGCCGCGATGCTCATCGAGGAGATCGCGCTGCACGGCTGGGACGTGGCGCGGGCCACCGGCCAGGAGTTCCGGCTCTCCGACGGGGCGGCCGGCTACGTCCTCCAGGTCGTGGAGAAGACCGCCGGGCTCTACCGGCAGTACGAGGGCTTCGCCGCCGAGATCACCGCGGACGGACAGGTCTCCGGCTTCGAGCGGGCGCTGGCCCTCAGCGGACGTGACCCGCAGTGGACGGCCGGGTGAAAATGGCCCAGCCTGACCGGCGTTGAATGGCCCGCAGGACTGCGCCACCGGCTGGCTACGCTCATGCCATGACCACTCACCGCAGCCCGGCCCCGGGCAGGCCCGTCGTCGACTTCTGGTTCGACCCGGCCTGCCCGTTCGCCTGGATCACCTCCCGCTGGATGCTGGAGGTGGAGCAGCAGCGAGACATCGAGCTCCGCTTCCACGTGATGAGCCTCTACCTGCACAACACCGGCAACGAACTCCCCGACTGGTACCGGGCTCTGGTCGACAAGTCGATCGGACCGGTACGGGTCGCCGCCGCCGCGGCCGAGCAGCACGGCGACGGCGTCCTGCGCGATCTGTACACCGCCTACGGCACCCGGATCCACCAGCAGAAGAACGAGGACTTCGACGAGGTGGTCGCCCAGTCCCTCGACGAGCTGGGCCTGCCCGCCGCACTGGCCGCCGCCGCGCACACGCAGACATACGACGAGGCGCTGCGGCGCAGCCACGACGCGGGCAAGGATCCGGAGGCGGACGGATACGTGGGCACGCCCACCATCCACGTCGACGGGACCGTCTGGTTCGGCCCGGTGCTGCGGGCCGTGCCGCGCGGCGAGGAGGCGGCGCGGCTGTTCGACAGCTTCCGGGTGCTCGCCGGCTACGAGGACTTCTTCGAGCTCAAACGCACCCGCACGGGCAGCCTCGACGTGGGCTGAGCAACGGCCCGCAGGCCGGGCTATGCGCTGAGTGATGCCATCCGGGCCGCCGGCACCCGTGCCTCGTCGTACCGGTCCAGCAGCAGCCGCGCCAGTTCCGGCGACGGCCCCAGCACCCCGGCCAGGACATCCGCACCGGCCTTCGCCGCACCCGTCGCGATGCGGTCCGGGAGGCGGCCGGGCGCGATCACGTAGGGGGCCACCGCCACCCGGCGTACCCCCTCCGCCCGCAGCGCCCGTACCGCTTCCTCGGTGCGCGGATGGGATGCGGAGGCGAACGCAGGCCGCACGGAACACCAACCGGTGTGCCGCAGCTCCCGCGCGATTTCAGCGATCACTGCGGTCGCCTCCGGGTCTGTGGAGCCCGCCGAGGCCAGGACGAGCCCGGTCGAGCCTCTGTCGCCGGGGCGGACCCCGGCCTCGTACAGCCGCCGCTCCAGGGCGGAGTTCAGCAGCGGGGACGGGCCGAGCACCTCGGCCTGGCGCACCCGCAGCCGGGGAAGCCTGCCGCGGGCCTCCCGCAGCACCGCCGGGATGTCGGACTTGGCGTGGAAGGCCCGGGTGAGCAGCAGCGGAAGCGCCACCACGTCATCCGCACCCTGTCCGGCCAGCCGCTCCAGGACCCGCGGCACCGACGGCGCGTTGAAGTCCAGGAACCCGGTCTCCACCCGCAGCCCCGGCCGCAGCGCCCGTACCCGCCCGGTGAGCGCGTGCACGGTCGCGGCGTGCCGCGGATCGCGGCTGCCGTGGGCGACGACGAGGAGGACCGGAGCAGTCATGACAGGACTCAGTTCTTGACGAGGAGGCCGCGGCTGCGCAGCACCCACCGCTCCAGGGGGCTGAAGATGAGCAGGTCGATGGCGATGCCGACGATCAGGATCAGGAAGATGGCGAGGAAGACCATCGACATGCTGCTGGTCTCCCGGCCCTGCTCCAGCAACTGGCCGAGTCCCACGCCCAGATCGGGCGAGGAGGCGATGATCTCGGCGGCCATCAGCGAGCGCCAGGAGAACGCCCAGCCCTGCTTCAGCCCCGCCAGGTAGCCGGGCAGGGACGCCGGAAGCACGATGTGCCAGGTACCGCGCAGCCCGGTGGCGCCGAGTGTCTGGCCGGCCCGCAGATGCAGCGGCGGGATCTGGTCGACACCGGCGACGAGGCCGTTGGCGATCGACGGGACGGCGCCCAGCAGGATCACCGCGTACATCATCTTGTCGTCCAGCCCGAGCCAGATGACCGCGGGCGGCACCCACGCCACCGACGGCAGCGACTGGAGACCCGAGAGCACCGGGCCGATCGCCGCACGCACCACCTTGACCCGCGAGACCAGCAGCCCGAGCGGGGTGCCGATGACGAGCGCGAGGAGGAAGCCGAGCAGACCGCGCGAGACGCTGGTCCAGATGTAGCCGAGCAGGGTGCCCTGGGCCCAGGCGTCGGACACCTCGTCCCAGACGTGGGACGGCGGCGGGAGCTTGTAGTCGTCGGTGACCTTCGCCCAGATCAGGATCTGCCAGAGGATGAGCACCAGGGCGACGGCCACCACCGGCGGCAGCACCTTCTGCACCAGCACCTGGCGCACCGGGGTCCGGGTCACCCGCACCGCGTCGAGAGCGTCGAGCCCCGCTTCGAGGCCGGCCATGTCCCGGGAGGCTTCCCCGGGAACGCCGTCCTCGGCGGCGCTGCCCTTGGCGGTGGTCTCAGTGCTGGCCATGTCGGCGGATCTCCCCACGCAGTTGTTCGGTGATCTCGACGGAGAGCTCCGCCACGGCGGTGTCCTCGATGCGGCGCGGCTGCTCGATGTCGACCGTCCACTCCCGGGCGATCCGGCCCGGCCGAGAGGAGAGCAGCACGACCCGCTCGGCGAGCCGGACCGCCTCCCGCACGTTGTGCGTGACGAAGAGGACCGAGACGTTCGTCTCGCGCCAGATCCGGGTCAGCTCGTCATGCAGCACATCCCGGGTGATGGCGTCGAGTGCGGCGAACGGCTCGTCCATCAGCAGCAGTTGACTGTCCTGGGCGAGCGCACGGGCCATCGCCACCCGCTGGCGCATACCGCCCGAGAGCTCATGCACCCGCTTGCCGTACGCCCCGCCGAGGCGGACGAGTTCGAGCAGCCGCTCCGCCTCGGTGCGACGCTCCGACTTCGGTACGCCGCGCAGCCGCAGCGCCAGTTCGATGTTCTTGCCCGCGGTCAGCCACGGGAAGAGGGCGTGCTCCTGGAACATCAGGGCCGGCCGCCCGCCGGGGGTCTCGATGGACCCCGCGGACGGGCGGTCGAGCCCAGCCACCAGATTGAGCAGCGTCGATTTGCCGCACCCGGAAGCTCCCAGCAGGGTGACGAACTCGCCGGGAGCGACATCGAGGGTGATGTCGTCCAGGACGAGCTGCTGCCCCTCCGGTCCACCGAAGGACTTCGAGACGTGGTCGAGACGGGCCGCGTGCCCGACCGCCGTACGGTCCTCGGCCTTGGTGAGCGTGGTCGTGGCCATGGTCGTCACCTCCTGGGAGATCCTGGAACGGTCGGGTGCTTACTTGACGCCGAGACCGGCGTCGGCGACCTCGGGCTTGCCCGCGGCCTTGAGGATCTTGTTCAGCGGCTTCAGGTCGTAGATGCCCGTCAGGTCAGGCTTCTCCAGGAGACCGGCCTTCACCGCGTGATCGGCCTCCGCGTCGAGGGTGGCGGCCAGCGGGTCGTCGGTGAACTGGATCGACTTCCACGCCGGGTCGATGACGTCCGCCGGCAGTTCCTTGCCGGACAGCTTCTTGAGCGCGGCGTTGGCGGAGGCCTTCGCCTCGTCCGAGTTGGCGTTGATCCACTTGTTGGTGTTGACCGAACCGCGCAGCACCGCCTCGACGACGTCCGGGTGTTCGGTGAGGAACTTCTGGGACACGATGATGTTCGTGATCACGAACTTGTTGTCCGGCCACAGCGTCGACTCGTCCAGGAGCACCTTCGCGCCCTGCTCGACCAGCTTGGAAGCGGTCGGTTCCGGGGCCCAGGCGCCGTCGATGGAACCGGACTTGTAGGCGTCCGGAGTCACCTTGTTGTCCGTGCGGACCACGGAGACGTCGCCCTTGCCGCTCTGGGCGTCGACCTTCCAGCCCTTCTCGGAGACCCAGTTGAGGAATGCCACGTCCTGGGTGTTGCCGAGCTGCGGGGTGGCGATCTTCTTGCCCTTGAGGTCGTCCAGGGTCTTGATCTTCTTCGGGTTGACGACCAGCTTCACGCCACCCGAGGCCGAACCGCCGATGATGCGCAGGCTCTTGCCCTTGGACTTCGTGTAGCCGTTGATGGAGGGCGAGGGGCCGATGAAGCCGATGTCGATCGAGCCGGCGTTGAGCGCCTCTATCTCGGAGGGTCCCGCGTTGAACGTCGAGGGCTTGACCTCGGTGGAGCCGAGCTCCTTGGCGATGATGCCCTCCTGGATACCGACCAGGGCGGTGGCGTGCGTGAGGTTCGGGAAATAGCCGATCTTCACGGTGTCCGCGGAGAGCTTCTTGCCCCCGGCGGAGACGTTCGCCTTCTTGGCGTCGTCGTCCTTCGCGTCGGAGCCGTAGCCGCAGGCGGTGAGTGCCACGGCGAGCAGCGGCAGGGCGGCAGCGGCGGCGATGCTGCGGCGCAGCGTGGTACGAGGGGCAGACACGGGAGGTTTTCCTCTCGGAGGCCCGGCGCTCACGTCCCCCGGAAGTCCGGGGAGGTGGCCGGGAAGTCGGCAGGTCTTCGTCTGAACGGGCAGTGCGGGTGGTGCTGCCGGGCGCGCAGGCAGTGCGCGTACGTCATCGCGCACATCGCGCGACCCCGCCCTGCCCGCTGCCGAGGGCGCCGCTGCCGACGCGGCCGCCCTCTTTCGCGAAGGTGGAGAAGACATCCTGACCCATCAGAAGTTCCACTCCGCGTCGTCGTCCACCGGAGTCCCGGTCTCCGGGACGGCTGCGAAGGAAGCGCCCGCCATGCCGGCCGAGAGCGTGGTGCCGTCCGCCGGATCGATCAGCAGGAACGAACCGGTGCGGCGTGAGTCGGCGTACGCGTCGAGCGCGAGCGGCTCGGCGGTGCGCACCACGACCCGGCCGATGTCGTTGGCGACGAGCTGTCCGGGTGCCGGGTGCTGCGAGAGGTCGTCCAGCGTGAGGCGGGAGGGGATGTCCTTGACGATCGCCTTGACCGTGCGGGTGGTGTGCTTGATCAGCACCCGCTGGCCCACGGTGAGCGGCTGGTCCGCTACGTGGCAGACGGTCGCCTCCACATCCTGGGTGACAGCCGGCGCGTCGTCCGCCGGGGCGATCAGGTCGCCGCGCGAGACGTCGATGTCGTCGGCCAGCCGGACGGTCACCGACTGGGGGGCCCAGGCGATGTCCACGCTCGTGCCGAGCAGGTCGATCCCGGCGATCGTCGACGTGCGGCCCGAGGGCAGTACGGTGACGGGCTCGCCGACCCGGAACACACCGGCGGCGATCTGGCCCGCGTAGCCCCGGTAGTCGGGGTGCTCGGCGGTCTGCGGCCGGATCACGTACTGGACCGGGAAACGGGCGTGGCAGGCGGTGAGGTCATGGCTGACCGGGACCGTCTCCAGGTGCTCCAGGACGGTCGGGCCGCCGTACCAGTCCATGTTGGCGGACGGCTCCACGACGTTGTCGCCGGCCAGCGCGGAGATCGGGATCGCGGTGATCTCGGGGACCCCGAGTGAGGCCGCGTAGGCGGTGAACTCCTCGGCTATGGCGGCGAACACCGGCTCCGCGTAGTCGACCAGGTCCATCTTGTTCACGGCCAGCACCACGTGCGGGACGCGGAGCAGGGCGGCGACGGCGGCGTGCCGGCGGGTCTGCTCGACGACCCCGTTGCGGGCGTCGACCAGGACCACGGCCAGCTCGGCGGTGGAGGCGCCGGTGACCATGTTGCGGGTGTACTGCACATGGCCCGGGGTGTCGGCGAGGATGAACCGGCGCCGGGTGGTGGCGAAGTAGCGGTAGGCGACATCGATGGTGATGCCCTGCTCGCGCTCGGCCCGCAGCCCGTCGGTCAGCAGCGCCAGGTCCGGCGCCTCCTGACCGCGCTTGCGCGAGGCGTCCTCGACCGCCTCCAGCTGGTCGGTGAGGACCGACTTGGAGTCGTGCAGAAGCCGGCCCACGAGAGTGGACTTGCCGTCGTCGACGGAGCCCGCGGTGGCGAACCGCAGCAGGGTCGTCGTCGACAGCTGCTCGGCCAGCTGGATGGGTGTGGTCATGTTAGAAGTACCCCTCGCGCTTACGGTCTTCCATCGCGGCCTCGGACATCTTGTCGTCGGCACGCGTCGCGCCCCGCTCGGTGAGCCGGGAGGCGGCGATCTCGGTGATGACGGCGGCCAGCGTGGTGGCGTCGGAGTCGACGGCGCCGGTGCAGGACATGTCGCCGACCGTGCGGTAGCGCACCTGACGGGTCTCGGTCTCCTCGTGCTCCTTGGGGCCGCCCCAGTCGCCCGCGGTCAGCCACATGCCGGAGCGGCTGAAGACCTCGCGCTCGTGGGCGAAGTAGATCCCGGGGAGCTCGATGCCCTCTCGCTCGATGTACTGCCACACGTCGAGCTCGGTCCAGTTGGAGATCGGGAACACCCGGACGTGCTCGCCGGCGGCGTGCCGGCCGTTGTACAGCTGCCACAGCTCGGGGCGCTGGCGGCGCGGGTCCCACTGGGAGAACTCGTCGCGCAGCGAGAAGACCCGCTCCTTCGCGCGCGCCTTCTCCTCGTCGCGGCGGCCGCCGCCGAACACGGCGTCGAATCGGTGCTGCTGGATCGCCTCGGTCAGCGGCACCGTCTGCAGCGGGTTGCGGGTGCCGTCGGGGCGCTCGCGGAGCTTCCCGGCGTCGATGTACTCCTGGACGGAGGCGACGTGCAGCCGCAGCCCGTGCTCGGCGACCGTACGGTCGCGGTACTCCAGGACCTCGGGGAAGTTGTGCCCGGTGTCCACGTGCAGCAGCGTGAACGGCACCGGCGCGGGCGCGAAGGCCTTGAGCGCCAGGTGCAGCATCAGGATCGAGTCCTTGCCGCCGGAGAACAGGATCACCGGCCGCTCGAACTCTCCCGCCACCTCACGGAAGATGTGCACAGCCTCGGACTCCAGGGAGTCCAGGTGGCTGAGTGCGTACGGATTGTCGGTGCCTTCCGACACAGTCGCGACGGTGGTCACGCTGCACCCCTCTCGCTCAGCAGCGCATACAGCTCCGCCGCGGACTCCTGCACGGTCTGCTGGTGCGACTCGATCCGCAGATCCGGCGACTCGGGGGCCTCGTAGGGGTCGTCCACCCCGGTCAGCCCGCTGATCTCGCCTGCCGCCTGCTTGGCGTAAAGCCCCTTCACATCGCGTACCGAGCACACGTCGACCGGAGTGGCGACATGCACCTCCAGATACGCGGTGCCCTCCGCCCGGTGCCGCTTCCGGACGGCGTCCCTGCTGTCCGCGTACGGCGCGATGACCGGGACCAGCACCTTCACGCCGTTGGCCGCCAGCAGCTCGGCGACGAAGCCGATCCGCTGGACGTTGGTGTGCCGGTCCTCGCGGGAGAAGCCGAGGCCCGCGGAGAGGAACTCCCGGATCTCGTCGCCGTCGAGCACCTCGACCTTGTGGCCCTCGCCGCGCAGCCGCCCGGCGAGTTCGTACGCGATGGTGGTCTTGCCCGCGCTCGGCAGACCGGTCAGCCAGATGGTGGCTCCCGTCTCCGTCACGCTCATCGAGGTCTCCTGATCAGTCGTCATCAGCCGTGCAGCCCGCACTCGGTCTTGCCGCTCCCGGCCCAGCGGCCGGCACGTACGTCCTCGCCCTCCAGCACCCGGCGGGTGCAGGGCGCGCAGCCCACGGAGGCGTATCCGTCCATCAGCAGCGGGTTGGTGAGCACACCGTGCTCCGCGACGTACGCGTCGACGTCGTCCTGGGTCCAGCGGGCGATCGGCGAGATCTTGACCTTCTGCCGCTTCTCGTCCCAGCCGACCACCGGGGTGTTCGCCCGGGTGGGGGAATCGTCGCGCCGCAGTCCGGTCGCCCAGGCGGTGTACGAGGTCAGTCCCTCTTCGAGCGGCTTGACCTTGCGCAGTCTGCAGCAGAGGTCGGGGTCGCGGTCGTGCAGCTTCGGCCCGTACTCGGCGTCCTGCTCGGCCACGGTCTGCCGCGGGGTCAGGGTGATGACGTTGACGTCCATCACCGCCTCCACCGCGTCGCGGGTGCCGATCGTCTCGGGGAAGTGGTAGCCGGTGTCGAGGAAGACCACGTCCACGCCGGGCAGCGCCCGGGAGGCGAGATGGGCGACGACCGCGTCCTCCATCGAGGAGGTGACGCAGAACTGGGGGCCGAAGGTCCGGGCGGCCCACTCAAGGATCTCCGGCGCCGAGGCGTCCTCCAGTTCGCGGCCGGCCCGCTCGGCCAGCTCCCTCAGCTCGTCCGACGTGAGCTTCTCGATCTCCAGAGTGTCCGTCATATCCCGTCCGCTTCAACGTCGTTGCGCCGCAGCCCGCGGGCCAGCAGGCCCAGGAACTTCAGCTGGAACGCTCGGTTGCAGGAGGCGCATTCCCAGGCCCCGTGCCCTGCCTCGTGCGGGCGCAGGTCCTCGTCCCCGCAGTAGGGGCAGTGGAACGGTGCGGCGCGTTCGCTCATGACAGCGACTCCGCACTGGCCCGTGCCGCCCAGGTCGCGAAGCGCTCGTCACCCTCGCGCTCCTTCTGGAAGTTGCCGAGGACCCGCTCGACGTAGTCGGGCAGTTCGGCCGAAGTGACCTTCAGGCCGCGGACCTTGCGGCCGAAACCGGCCTCCAGGCCGAGCGCGCCGCCCAGGTGCACCTGGTAGCCCTCCACCTGATTGCCCTCGCCGTCCAGCATCAGCTGGCCCTTGAGGCCGATGTCCGCGGTCTGGATGCGGGCGCATGCGTTGGGGCAGCCGTTGATGTTGATGGTGAGCGGCTCCTCGAATTCCGGCATGCGGCGCTCCAGTTCGTCGATGAGCGAGGCGCCACGCGCCTTCGTCTCGACGATCGCCAGCTTGCAGTACTCGATGCCGGTGCAGGCCATCGTGCCGCGGCGGAACGGGGACGGCTTCACCTGGAAGCCGAGCTCTTCGAGGCCCGCCACCAGGGAGTCGACCTGGTCCGGTTCCACGTCGAGGATCAGCATCTTCTGCTCGACGGTGGTGCGCAGCCGGTCGGATCCGTGTGCGGCGGCCAGATCGGCGATCTTCGTCAGCGTGGGGCCGTCCACCCGGCCGACCCGGGGGGCGAATCCGACGTAGAGGCGGCCGTCCTGCTGCTCGTGGACACCCACGTGGTCGCGCCAGCGGCTGCTGGGCTGCTCGGGGGCGGGCCCGTCGAGCAGGGGCCGCTTGAGGTATTCGTCCTCCAGCACCTGACGGAACTTGGCGGGACCCCAGTCGGCCATCAGGAACTTCAGCCGGGCACGGGTGCGCAGCCGCCGGTAACCGTAGTCCCGGAAGATCCCGACCACACCGGCCCAGACATCGGAGACCTCGTCCAACGGCACCCAGGCGCCCAGCCGTTCGGCGAGCCGTGGGTTGGTCGAGAGGCCGCCGCCGACCCACAGGTCGAAGCCGGGGCCGTGCTCGGGGTGGACGACGCCGACGAAGGCGATGTCGTTGATCTCGTGGACCACGTCCTGCACGGGCGAGCCGGAGATCGCGGTCTTGAACTTGCGCGGCAGGTTCGAGAATTCCTTGCTGCCGATGTAGCGGTCGTGGATCTCGTCGACCGCCGGGGTCCCGTCGATGATCTCGTCGGCGGCGATCCCCGCCACCGGGGAGCCGATGATCACTCGGGGGCAGTCGCCGCAGGCCTCCGTCGTGGACAGGCCGACGGCCTCCAGCTTCTGCCAGATGGCCGGGACGTCCTCGATGCGGATCCAGTGCAGCTGGATGTTCTGCCGGTCGGTGACGTCGGCGGTGCCTCGCGCGTACTCCTGCGAGACCTCACCGATCGCCCGCAGCTGCGCCGCCGTCAGCCGGCCGCCGTCGATGCGGACCCGGAGCATGAAGTAGCGGTCGTCCAGCTCCTCCGGCTCCAGCACAGCGGTCTTGCCGCCGTCGATCCCGGGCTTGCGCTGGGTGTACAGCCCCCACCAGCGCATACGCCCGCGCAGATCGTTCGGGTCGATCGAGTCGAACCCGCGCTTGGAGTAGATCGTCTCAATGCGCGTCCGTACGTTGAGACTGTCGTCGTCCTTCTTGAACTGCTCATTGCCGTTGAGGGGCGTGTAGTGCCCCAGGGCCCACTGACCCTCGCCGCGGTGGCGTCCTGCCTTGCGGCGGGGTGCGGCGGGCGCAGGCTGTTCCGGGGTAGCGGCCATGACAGTACGTCCTTCGGGACTGCAGGAGGGCGGCTCTGAACTGCACACCCGCGTACGGGCGCGGCGGTGCGCAGGGTTTGCAGAGAAAGGGGGGAGCGCGGCGGAGCTGGAGACTCTCAGCTCGCCGGACAGATGGCGCTGGACATGCGGCCGAGGTCGACGTGGCGTCGACTCACCAAGGCAATTCCAGTTCCAGACATGACGGAAGCGTGTCACGCGCATCTCGGAGCAGTCCACCACTATCCATGATGTGGACGAGACTGTCCCGATAGGTGAGACTATGTGGCGCCCGTCACTGAACTGACGGGCGCCCGGCCGCCCGGAAAACCGGACAACCACGGGCAATTCTTACGGGCCTCCCGCTACGGAAGCAGCTCCCGGCCGGAGCCCGGCCACGGTCCGGGTGCGGCGGCGCCCGACCCCGGCTCCGCCCTGGTGTCGAAGAGCCGGAAGCCGCGGCGCAGATAGTTGGCCATGGCATGCGGGCCGTCGTCGGAGCAGGTGTGCAGCCAGACGCGCTTCGTCTGCGGCCGCTGCGGCCACCGCTCAGCCAGGTCCCAGGCGCGGGCCACCCCGTACGAGAGCAGATGGCCGCCGATCCGGCGCCCCCGGAACGCCGGGAGCAGACCGAAGTACATGATCTCGACGACACCGTCGTCCTGCGGGTCCAGCTCGATGTAACCGGCCGGCGTCCCGTCCACGTACGCCACCCAGGTCTCGGCCCCGGGCCGCTCCAGCGCTTCCTGCCACTGCGCGTACGTCATCGTCAGCCGGTCCGTCCACCGGAGGTCGCCGCCGACCGCCGTATAGAGGAAACGGCTGAACTCGGGCAGCGGTATCCCGGACCGGACGATCCGGATGTCGCCCTCGGGCACGGCGGAGGGTGAAAGATCGGCGAGGGAGGTCTGCTCCAGGGACCAGATGGTCACCTCGGAGGCGGAGGGTGCGGGGTTGTTCATGGCTGCCAGAAAACCACGTCCCGCGGCCCCGGCCCAAGCCGGTACCGGCAGGCGGACGCCCAGGACCTGCGCGAAGAAGCTGTTGTCCGACTCCGCCTTCAACGCCGCTCAGCCGGCGCCGCGCGCCGCCATCACCACCGGGGCCTTCGACCTCGGCAGCAGGTCGCCGGGGTGCTCCGGGCGGATCACCTCCACCTCCACGCCCTCTCCGAAGCGGTACGGGCGGTGCGCCAGCACCTCCGCGAGATGGCGCCGCAGCCGGGAGATCTCGGCCCGCACCGTCACCGTCCGGGTCGGATCACCGAAGATGTCCTCCGCCAGCTCGGAGGCGGTACGCCCGTCGCGGTGCAGCGCGAGGGCGAACAGCAGCTCGGCGTGACGGGGGGAGAGCCGCTGCGTCCAGGTGCCCACCGGGCTCACCACATTCACCGCGAGGCCGCGCGGCAGGCTCAGATCCAACACGACCCGGCGCGGCGGGCTGTCCATCGCGCCGTCCGCCACCTGCACCAGCCAGCCGCCCGGCAGCGGCTCCACCCGGCACATCCCGAGCGAGGGCAGCCACACCCGGCCCGGCTGGAGGGACTTCGGCAGCGGCAGCCGGTCCACCGGCGGCATCCCGGTGACCCCCGCCAGCCAGCCGTGGGCGTCCACGGCCAGCGCCCGGCCGCCCAGCCGGCACAGCATCGGTGCCGCCACCGAGCGCAGCCGGTCGATCGACTCCAGATGCCGGGTCCTGATCTCGCTCTCGGCCAGCCGGGCCACCGAACCCACCAGGGCGAGCGTCGTCGGATGGAACGTCGACGCCGGACCGCTGATGTCGACGATCCCCATCAGCCGCCCGTCCCGCGGGTCGCGCACCGGGGCCGCCGCACACGTCCACCCGTGCAGACTGCGTACGAAGTGCTCCGCGGAGTGCACCTGCACCGGGGCGCGCGAGGCGAGCGCCGTACCGATCGCGTTGGTGCCGGTGCTGTCCTCCGACCAGGCCGCCCCCTCGGCCAGACAGATGTCGTCGGCCCGGCGCAGCACCCCCGTGTTGCCCTGGCGCCACAGCACCCGGCCCTCCACATCGGTGACCACCATGATCTGCTGCGAGGCGTCCGCGATGGCCGCCAGACCGTCGCCGAGCAGCGGCATCACCTCACCCAGCGTGGAGCTGCGGCGCCGGTGCTCGATCTCGTCCAGCTCCAGCAGCACGCTGTGGGTCGACTTCTCCGGGTCGACCCCGCTGCGCAGCGCCCGGTTCCACGAGGCGCCGATCTCGGCGCGCGGCGCGACCGGCGAGCGGTCACCCGCTATCCACGCCTCGCGGGCCCGGTGGACCAGGCGCGTGGCCCGTTGCGACTCCATAGCAGCCAGCCGCATCACATCGACAGGACTCGTGTCCACGCCGCATCCCCCTCGGGCCTCTCGCTTGGATCAGACCGGACCAAGGCCGCACGCCCCATCCTGCCGCCGCAGTGGTCCCGATGCCGCAACTCCACACAATGGTTGCAACCCTCTGCAACTCTGGCGACGCTCCTCGGTCCGTACAAGAGTGGCGGTACACCGGACGGCGCGGCCACGGCCTCGAAGCCCGGTGTGTACAGCATGGGGGGTGGTGCCGTGTCGGCGCAGCACCACCCCCTGTTGCTGCCCCGGCGCGGGTGCGAGCACGGCGCGCTGTCCGATCAGCGCTCCACGGGCCGCGCCCGCTCGACGACCGATGCCAGGTCGAGGGTGTGCGGCAGCGTCCCGAACGCCGAGCCCCAGTCCCGCCCCAGCCGGGACGCGCAGAACGCGTCGGCGACCTCCGGCGGTGCCCAGCGCACCAGCAGCGAGCCCTGCAGCACCAGCGCCATCCGCTCCACGAGCCGGCGGCCCCGTGCCTCGATTCCCTGGAGATCGGCGAGTTCGGTCAGCAGGTCCTTGATCGCCCGGTCGAGCCGGTGATCGGCGCCGCGCGCCCGCCCGACCTCCGAGAGGAAGGAGTTCAGCGCGAGTGGCTCGCGGCGCAGCGCCCGCAGCACGTCCAGCGCCTGTACGTTCCCCGAGCCCTCCCAGATCGAGTTGAGCGGCGCCTCGCGCAGCAGCCGGGGCATGCCCGACTCCTCCACATAGCCGTTGCCGCCCAGGCATTCGAGCGCCTCGCCCACCATCGGTGTGCACCGCTTCGTCACCCAGTACTTGGCCGTCGGCACCGCGATCCGCAAAAACGCCGACTCGCTCTCCGTCCCGGCGTCGTACGCCGCGGCCAGCCGCATCGCCAGCACCGTCGCCGCCTCCGACTCCAGCGCCAGATCGGCCAGCACGTTGCGCATCAGCGGCTTGTCGATCAGCAGTCCGTCGAAAGAGCTCCGGTACGTCGCATGGTGGACCGCCTGCGCCACCGCCTGCCGCATCAGCGCGGCCGATCCGGTCACACAGTCCAGCCGGGTCGCCGCCACCATCTCGATGATCGTGCGCACCCCGCGCCCCTCCTCACCGATCCGGCGCGCCCACGTACCGTCGAACTCGACCTCGGCCGAGGCGTTGGACCTGTTGCCCAGCTTGTCCTTGAGGCGCTGGATCGCGAAGGTGTTGCGGGTGCCGTCCGGCAGCACCCGGGGCAGCAGAAAGCACGTCAGACCGCCGGGCGCCTGCGCGAGCACCAGGAATCCGTCGGACATCGGTGCCGAGCAGAACCACTTGTGCCCGGTGAGCAGGTACGCGCCCTCGCCCGCCAGCGGCTGCGCGAGCGTCGTGTTCGACCGGACGTCCGTGCCGCCCTGCTTCTCCGTCATGCCCATCCCGAGGAGCACCCCGGCCTTGTCCCCGGCCGGCCGCAGACCCTCCTCGTACACGTGCGACGTCAGCAGTGGCTCCCACTCGGCGGCCACGGCCGGATCGGTGCGCAGCGCGGGCACGGCCGCGTGCGTCATCGAGACCGGGCAGCCGTGGCCCGCCTCGGCCTGGCTCCAGACCAGGAAGCCGGCCGCCCGGCGCACATGGCCGCCCGGCCGGTCCCAGGCATCGGTCAGCCCGGCGGCGACGGCGTGGCCGAGCAGCCGGTGCCAGGCCGGATGGAACTCCACTTCGTCGATGCGGTGCCCGTACCGGTCATGGGTCCGCAGCTTCGGCGGATTCTCGTTCGCCTGTGCTCCCCACTCCGCGCACTGGGCGGACCCGGCGGACCGGCCGAGCTCGACGAGCCCGTCCCGCGCCTCGTCGAGCAGCTCCGCCGGGAGGTGCCGCTCCACGGCTTCGGTGAGCGCCCGGTCCGCCGTGAAGACGTCGTAGCCGAGGAGGGGAGGGGCCTGGTTGGACACTGTGTGGGTGGTGGCTGCCATGCCGATACGGTAAGGAGGTGCAGGCAGCAAACGAAACACCCGAGCGGCCACCGGGCCGGCTCCACCGGGCCCGAGTGCTCTACCGCAACGTGTCCAAGCGGCAGATGGCCTGGCAGTTGCTCAAGGACACCGTCAACTCGTGCATGGAGTACCGCATCCTGGGACTCGCCGCCGAGGCGGCGTTCTTCACCCTGCTGTCCCTGCCGCCGCTGCTGCTCGGACTGATCGGCCTGCTCGGCTACGTCGACGAGTGGACCAGCACCACCACGGTCGCCTCCATCGAGCACAACATCCTCGACGCCGCGGGGACCGTGCTCTCGCAGCGGGGCGTCAACGACTTCGCCAAGCCGCTCCTGGAGGACGTCACCACCGGGGCCCGGCCCGATGTCATCTCGATCGGTTTCGCGATCGCGCTCTGGTCCGGCTCCCGCGCGGTCAACGTCTTCATCGACACCATCACCGTCATGTACGGACTCGACGGCCATCGCGGCATCGTCAAGACCCGGATGCTCGCCTTCCTGCTGTACGTCGTGGCACTGCTGCTGGGCGCGGTGGTGCTGCCGCTGCTGGTGGTCGGCCCCGACCGGGTCGTGGAGTTCATCCCCTGGGGGACCGAGCTCATAAGCGTCCTGTACTGGCCGCTGGTGATCCTGCTGTCCATCGCCTTCCTGACGACGCTTTACCACGTGTCCGTCCCCGTCCGCTCGCCCTGGATCGAGGACACACCGGGCGCGCTGATGGCGCTCGCGATCTGGGTGCTCGGCAGCTTCCTGCTCCGGATCTACCTCACCAGTACGGTCGAGGGGCCGACGATCTACGGCTCGCTGGCCGCACCGATCGCCGTCCTGTTGTGGATCGGCATCTCCGCGTTCGCGGTGCTGGTGGGCGCCGCGGTCAACGCGGCCATCGACCGGGTGTGGCCCTCGGTCGCGACGGCCGCGGCACGAGCGGCCAACGACCGGGTGCGCGCGGTCCAGGCGGCGGAGTTCGTGGCCCGCACCCAGGCGGAGAGCCGGTACGGGAGCGAGGGCGACGAGGACGACTACGGCGACGACGGGGACAGCCCGTACATGCCGTCCGAGTTCCCGGAACGGTGGTCGCGGTTCCTTCCGCCCGACGACGTGAAGTCCAGGCTGCAGCCGAGCCGGGAGAAGGAGAGCGACAAACCGCACCGGCCCGGCGAGTGAGCGGGGCCGTCAGCCGGCGGCAGGGGCGGGCGGGGCCGCCGGGGGCCGAGGCATCTGCGGGGCCCGTACGGGCTCCGGTGCCGGCGGGGCGGGCGTCGAACCGGGCGACCACGAGAGCTTGACCGTCAGATGGCCCTCCACCGCGCTCTTCGCGATCACCGCCCCGGCCTCGGTGGTGATCTTCACGCCGAATTCGATCTCCACCCCGTCCGGCTTCAGGGAGCCGTCCCGGAACACCGAGAGTGCCGATTCGGCCGCTGCCCGGATCCCCTGGAGCGCGTGGTCGAAGGTGCGCGCCGACCGGGCCAGGGAGTTGCCGTCCCGCGCGACCAGCTGCGCACCGGGGGCGTGCCGGTCGACCTCCACCGTCACCGTCGCGCCGCTGTCGGTGGTGAACTCCATCAGTGCCGCCATGACCGCCCCCGGGAATGCCGATTCCGCCCGTTGTCCGTCCGTCGACGAGACTAGTGGCATGGGCGACGGGTACGAAGAGCGCGCGTCGAGGCTGGACGGCGCGAAGGTGTGGACCCTGACCGTGCCGCGGGGCTCGGTCCACCCGGTGCTGCCGGACGGCTGCATGGACCTGCTCTGGATCGGCGGCCGGCTGCTCGTCGCGGGCCCGGACACCCACGCGGAAACCCCGGCCGGGAGCGACGGCGGCAGTTACGCGGGCCTCCGCTTCGCTCCCGGCACGGCGCCCGCCCTGCTGGGCGTACCGGCGCACGAACTGCGCGACCGGAGGATCGCACTGGCCGGTCTGTGGCCGGAGGCGGAGGTCCGCGAGCTCACCGAGCGGGTCGCCGAGGCCGCCGACCCGGCCACCGCCCTGGAGGAGATCGCACTGCACCGGGCGGCCGGCACCGCGCCGCCGGACCCGGCGATGCGGTTCGTCGCCGGACAATTGGACAGCGGCCGGTCCGTCGCGGACACGGCCAGGTCGGTCGGTCTCGGCGCACGCCAGCTGCACCGCCGCTCGCTGGCCGCCTTCGGATACGGCCCCAAAACGCTCGCCCGGATCCTGCGGCTGCAGCGCGCACTGGCTCTCGTACGGTCGGGCATGCCGTACGCCGAAGCCGCGCCGGCGGCGGGCTGCGCCGACCAGGCGCATCTCGCCCGGGAGATGCGTGAACTGGCCGGCACCACGCTGACCGGGTACCTGGCCGGGTCTTAACTTGCCGTTCAACCTCGGTGAACAGGGGACCTGCTCTGGTCCATGAATGGTCGGGGCAGTCAGCCGGGGGGAAAGCGTCAAGCTGAATTGGGTGTAACGAGAGCTACACCCGTCCGGCGTTCGTCGCCGGTCATGGCGAAGTGGCGGCATGTGAGTCCGTGCCTGATCCGGGCGGCGCTGATGTCGGAAAAGCTCGCGACCAGCGCCAGGGCGGCGTCGGCAAGCTCGCTCGGCGTCCCGAGCTCGACAAGGCCCTCCTTGTCGCCCGTGACGGTGACCAACTCGACAACCAGTCTGGAAAGTTCGGCCATTTCGGGACAGGCGGCAGTGAGGGTCGACAAGAGCGTGGTGTCCTTGGTCCACAGGCGTTCGGGGTGAGTGAGCAGGAGCCGGGTCGCGTGGCGTGGGGTGGTCACCGGCCCGGTTGCCCTCGGCTCGTCCCTGGGTGAGGTGGCGGACCAGGAGATTGTGATCGCCACCTCCCTGGGGCCCAGGGAGGTGGCGATCCGGAGCGGGACCAGTGCAACGAGGGTTGTCAGCCCTTCAGGCCGGGGAGGTCCCCTGCCGCACTTCTCGGGCGCAGTGCGTCGACGACGAGGTCGAGCAGTCGGCCGGTCTGCTCCGGAGTGTTACTGGCCGCCGTGGAGAAGATGCCGAGAAGCATCATGGTGACGTCGTCGGGGTCGACATCCGCACGGAGCGAACCCGCTCGCACCCCCTCCGCGAGGATCGCCCCGATCGCGGCGGTGATGCGCCGCCGGGTGGTCGGTGTCGCGATCCGCCCCGACGCCCAGCCCGCATGCAGCGTGTCGAGCATCCCACGCTTCGTCGCGACGAACGCCGCGTAGCGGTCAAGCCACGCACGGAGCGCGACCTCGGGCGGGAACTCGGCGAGCACGACGGGGGCGCTCGCGGTGACGTCATCGAGTTCCGCGCCGTACACCGCCTCGACCAGTGCACGACGACCGCCGCGTGGCGTACCTGCACGACCACGTCGACGCCGTCGGTGCCGCGATCGACGCGGGCGCCGACGTGCGCGGGTACTTCGCGTGGTCCCTGCT
>NZ_JBHVWF010000052.1:0-49071 GCF_042882365.1 Streptomyces sp. NPDC058221
GGATTTGGGGGACGCCCGTTCTATGGCGCGCCCCGGTGGGTGTGACCCGGGGCGCGGACGTCACCCGCCCCCCGGGACCCATCGACCGGGGCGGCGGGAACCGCTCCCGCTCCGGCCCTTCCGCCGGACCTCCCGCTGAACGTAGTAAGTCGTACAAGCTCGCTGAATAGTGGCAATTCGCACTCTGCGCCGAAGAGGTGCGAATCGGGATCATCCCCCTGGCCAGGGACGGATACTCCCTTCGCGGACCCTCGCGTCGGGCCGGTCCGAAGATGTGCCAGAGTTGCCACGTCCAGGCTTTGAGCACGTACCGTACGGCGAAACAGACGGGACAGCCGGGACACCGGGAAGGGGCAGCTGGGTTGACCACGCAAGCACCGCAGGCGACGCAGTCCGTCACGCTGCCTGCCTCGCTGGACGAGGCCGTGGCGGCACTCGGCGCCATGCCTGCCGCCGTCCCCGTGGCAGGTGGCACGGACCTGATGTCGGCCGTCAACAAGGGCCTTCTGCGCCCTTCCGGACTGGTCGGCCTCGGCCGGATCAGCGAACTCCGCGGCTGGCACTACCAGGACGGCCACGCACTGCTCGGCGCCGGACTCACCCACGCCCGCATGGGGCGTCCGGACTTCGCCGCCCTCATCCCCGCCCTGGCCGCGTCCGCCCGCGCCGCCGGCCCGCCGCAGATCCGCAACGCCGGGACGCTCGGCGGCAACATCGCCACCGCCGCCCCGACCGGTGACGCCCTGCCGGTGCTCGCCGCGCTGGAGGCCGATCTCGTCATCGCGGGCCCCGACGGCGCCCGCCGCGAGATCCCGGTCTCGCACCTGCTGGCCGGCCGCGAGATGCTGGAGCCCGCCGAGCTGATCGGTTTCGTCCGGGTACCGCTGCTGCACGCCCCGCAGGTCTTCCTCAAGGCGACCGGCCGCACCGGCCCCGGCCGGGCCACCGCGTCCGTGGCGATCGTCCTCGACCCGGCCCGGCGCGGCGTGCGCTGCGCGGTCGGCGCCATCGCGCCGATGCCGCTGCGGCCGCTGGAGGCCGAACGCTGGATCGCCTCGCTGATCGACTGGGACGGCGAACGGGGCCTGGCGCCCGACGCGCTGGCGGCCTTCGGCGAGTACGTCGCCGCGGCCTGCATCCCGGACGAGGCGCCGCCCGCCGACGGGGGAGAGGCACCACCGCTGCCCCCCGCAGTACTGCACCTGCGGCGCACCGTCGCCGCGCTGGCCCGACGCGCGCTGGGGAGGGCACTGTCGTGAGCAACGAGGACCACGCCGAACAGCACGGGGGATGGGAGCCGACCCCGCAGAGCGGCGAGTACGACGCGGAGGCGACCGCCTTCGTCCACCTGCCGCCGGAGGACCTGGCGAACGCCCCGCTGGCAGCGCCCGGCCAGGGCTACGTACCGCCGATGATCGTTCCGCTGACCCCCGCGGCCGGGCTCGACCCGGCGGCCACCGGCAGCTGGGTCGTCCAGACACCGAGCCGGGAGCCCTCGCAGGGCAGCGGCCCGGAGGCGGAGCAGTCCGTGCCCGAGGCGGTGCACTGGCCGGACCCGAACCAGCAGCAGACGCCGTACGAGACGCCCTACGGGTACCCGGGGACCGGGCAGCAGCCGCAGGCGCCCGGGGAGCAGTACGGGGACCAGTACCGCGAGAACCCGGCCGCCACCGGCCAGTGGAACTTCGCCGAGTCGGCCGAGCCCGCCGGGCACACCGGACAGTGGCAGATCCCGGTCGCCGACGGCGATCTCCCGGAGGAGTCGGGCGAGTTCTCGGCCTCCGCACTGGCCGCGGGCTGGTACGCGGACCGGCCGGCCACCCTGCCGGGCGGGGCGCCCGCGCCCTGGGCGACGCAGGCGCCGGAGCCGGAGCCGGAGCCGGAACCTGAGCCCGCGCACACCCCGCCGCTGGGCACGGACCTCGGCGGTGCACCGGACGAGCCGGCCGACGCCGTGGACCGGGCCCCGGACGAGGACACCGGGGCGCCGTCCCCGGAGGCTTCCGCGGAGGAGCCCGACGCCGCACCCGAAGACCTGCCGGAAGCCGCACTCCAGGACGCACCCCCGCTCGACGCGGGTCCGCCCGGGACCGGGTCCGCGGCGACCGGACCGGACGCCGAAGCGACCGCGCTCCCGGACTCCGAGGCCACCGACCCCGTGCCCGGCGACCCCGACCCCGAGGCCGCGGACGCCGTGCCCGCCGCAGGGCTCGACCTGCCCAGCGAGCACCCCTCCGCCTCGTACGTGCTGCATGTGAACGGCGCCGACCGGCCCGTCACCGACGCCTGGATCGGCGAGTCGCTGCTCTACGTGCTGCGCGAGCGTCTCGGCCTCGCCGGCGCCAAGGACGGCTGCTCGCAGGGCGAGTGCGGGGCCTGCAACGTCCAGGTGGACGGCCGTCTCGTCGCCTCCTGCCTGGTCCCCGCGGCCACCGCGGCGGGCAGCGAGGTCCGTACCGTCGAAGGTCTGGCCGTCGACGGGGAGCCGTCCGACGTCCAGCGGGCGCTGGCCGGCTGCGGCGCGGTCCAGTGCGGCTTCTGCATCCCCGGAATGGCCATGACCGTCCACGACCTGCTGGAGGGCAACCACGCCCCCAGCGAGCTGGAGACCCGTCAGGCGCTCTGCGGCAACCTCTGCCGCTGCTCCGGTTACCGCGGCGTCCTGGACGCGGTGAACGAGGTGATCGCGGGCCGCGAGGCGGCCTCCGACGCGGCCTCGGCATCCGCACCGGAATCCGCCGGACAGGACGAGGCCCGCATCCCGCACCAGGCGGCCCCGGGCGCGGGTAGTGTGCAGGCCCATCTGCAGGACGGAGGCATGGCGTGAGCAACGACGCAGCCACCGCGGCCGGCGCGACCCACACGGCGATCAGCATCCCCTCACTGGACGGCCCCGGCGGCCCCGAGGGCGAGCAGCCGCTGCTCGGCCTGGGCGCCTCGCTGCCGCCGGCCGACGCCCGCGCCAAGACCGAGGGCACCTTCCCGTACGCCGCCGACCTGTGGGCCGAGGGACTGCTCTGGGCGGCCGTGCTCCGCTCCCCGCACCCCCATGCCCGCATCCTGTCGATCGACACCTCGGCCGCGGTCGAGATGCCGGGCGTACGCGCGGTCGTCACCCACGAGGACGTGCCCGGCGAGAGCGACTACGGACGCCGCGTCGTCGACCGTCCCGTCTTCGCCTCCGACCTCGTCCGCCACCACGGCGAGCCGATCGCCGCGGTCGCCGCGGACCACCCCGACACGGCCCGGCTGGCCGCAGCCGCCATCGCCGTCGAGTACGAGGTGCTGGAACCGGTCACCGACCCGGAGAAGGCCTTCGCCGCCGAACCGCTGCACCCCGACGGCAATCTGATCCGCCACATCCCGCTGCGCTACGGCGACCCGGAGATCGTGGGCGAGGTCGTCGTCGAGGGCCTGTACCGCATCGGCCGTCAGGACCCGGCGCCGATCGGTGCCGAGGCCGGGCTCGCCGTCCCCCGCCCCGACGGCGGCGTCGAGATCTACACCGCCTCCACCGACCCGCACACCGACCGTGATCTGGCCGCCGCCTGCTTCGGCCTCGAACCGGACCGGGTGAAGGTCGTCGTCACCGGTGTCCCCGGCGCGACCGGCGACCGCGAGGACCCCGGATTCCAGCTCCCGCTGGGCCTGCTCGCCCTGCGCACCGGCTGCCCGGTCAAACTGGCGGCCACCCGCGAGGAGTCCTTCCTCGGCCACGCGCACCGTCACCCGACCCTGCTCCGCTACCGCCACCACGCGGACGCCGAGGGCCGTCTGGTGAAGGTCGAGGCCCAGATCCTCCTCGACTCCGGCGCGTACGCCGACTCCTCGTCGGAGTCGCTGGCCGCCGCCGTCGCGTTCGCCTGCGGCCCCTACGTCGTCCCGCACGCCTTCATCGAGGGCTGGGCCGTCCGTACGAACAACCCGCCGTCCGGCCATGTCCGGGGTGAGGGCGCGATGCAGGTCTGCGCCGCGTACGAGGGCCAGATGGACAAGCTGGCCGCCCGGCTCTCCATCGACCCGGCCGAGCTGCGCCTGCGCAACTCCCTGTCCACCGGCGACATCCTGCCCACAGGACAGACGGTGACGTGCCCGGCGCCCGTCGCCGAACTCCTCCGTTCGGTACGTGACTTCCCGCTCCCCTCGCTCCCCAAGGACTCCCCGCAGGACGACTGGCTGCTGCCGGGCGGCCCGGAGGGCGCGGGCGAACCCGGCGCGGTGCGGCGCGGGGTCGGCTACGCGCTGGGCATGGTCCACATGCTCGGCGCCGAGGGCACCGACGAGGTCTCCACCGCCACGGTCCGGGTCCACGACGGAGTCGCCACCGTCATCTGCGCCGCGGTCGAGACGGGCCAGGGCTTCTCGACACTGGCCCGCCAGGTCGTGCAGGAGACCCTGGGCATCGAGGAGGTCCACGTGGCCGCCGTCGACACCGACCAGCCCCCGGCGGGACCGGCCACGCACGGCCGCCACACCTGGGTCTCCGCCGGCGCGGTCGAACGCGCCGCGAAGATGGTCCGCACCCAGCTGCTCCAGCCGCTGGCCCACAAGTTCGGCATGTCCACCGAGCTCCTCCAGATCGCCGACGGCAAGATCACCTCGTACGACGGAGTGCTGTCCACGACCGTCACCGAGGCGATGGACGGCAAGGAGCTCTGGGCCACCGCCCAGTGCCGCCCGCACCCCACCGAGCCGCTCGACGAGTCCGGCCAGGGGGACGCCTTCGTCGGCCTCGCGTTCTGCGCGATCCGTGCGGTGGTGGACGTCGACGTCGAACTCGGCTCGGTCCGCGTCGTGGAGATGGCCGTCGCCCAGGACGTCGGCCGGGTCCTCAACCCGTCCCAGCTGGCGGCCCGTATCGAGGCGGGCATCACCCAGGGCATCGGAACCGCCCTGACGGAGAACCTCCGCACCGCACGCGGTCTGATCCGGCACCCCGACCTGACGGGCTACGCGCTGCCGACCTCCCTCGACGCGCCGGACATCCGCATTGTCAGACTCGTCGAGGAACGTGACGTGGTGGCCCCCTTCGGCGCCAAGCCGGCGTCCGCGATCCCGGTGGTGACCTCCCCGGCCGCGGTGGCCGCCGCGGTCCGCTCGGCCACCGGCCGGCCGATCAACCGCCTCCCGATCAGACCCCAGGCGGCGGTCGCGGTACCCAGGTCCTGATTCCGGCGCCCCGGCGCAGTGACGGGGGCCATGGCAGGCCGCGGCGGCATGCGGCGAGTATGGGCGGATGCACTTCTCCGGAACGGATGGCACCGACCACGGCCCCACGCTGGCGCAGCTCCTCGAACTGATCGCCGCCGGGACACTCGACCTGGTCGTGGCACCCCGAGGCACCGGCGTGTCCGTGTCCGACGTGGTGCTGCACGATCCGGGCGAGGAACGGGACGAGGAGGCCTGGGCGGCCACCGGGCTGGTGCTGCTCGCCGTCGGGGTGGAGGTCGCCTCGCCCGGGGCGGTCGATGTGCTGCGCGCCGCGGACCGTGCCGGGGCGGCGGCCGTGGTGATGCGGCGCGGCGCCCGGGGACCCGGCACGGCGCTGCTGGAGGCGGCGGAGCGGGGGCGCACGGCGTTGCTGACCCGGCGGCCGGGACAGGGCTGGACCGAGGTGCTCGGCCAACTGCGGACCGCACTGGTGCACAGCGCCGCGGACCGTTCCGGGGATGCGGGCGGCGTCGGCGGGCTGCGGCTGGGAGACCTCTCGGGCCTGGCCAACACCGTGGCGGACCTCGTCGGCGGCGCGATCACGATCGAGGACCCGCAGTCGCGGGTGCTGGCGTACTCACGCATGGACCACGAGCCCGATCCGATGCGCAGGCTCACGATCCTCGGCCGGGAGGTGCCGCGCTGGCGGGTCGTCGAGCTGCGGGAGAGCGGATTCTTCCAGGCCCTGTGGAACACCGACGACGTGGTGCGGCGCCCCGCCGACGACCGGTACGCGGAACGCCTGGCCGTCGCCGTGCGGCACGGATCCGAGGTACTCGGCTCGATCTGGGCCGCCGCCGACGGGCGTCCGCTGGCCGAGGACGCGGTGGCGGCGCTGCGGACGGCGGGCCGGGCCGCCGTCCCGCATCTGTCGCACCACCGGACGTGGGGGCGGGCCGCCGCGCGGGCCCGCGAGGGAGCGGTCCACGCACTCCTGGCGGGAAGCGCCCAGGCGGCGCACGACGTCGGGATCGTGCGGGGCCGGCCGTACGCCGTGATGGTGGCGGAGGTGTACGAAGGGCGGGAGCCCGCGCCGGAGGAGGTCGGGCAACGGGTGCTCGACGTCCTCGCGCTCCAGGCAGCCGCCTACCGCCCGGGCTGCGTGACCGCGCGGTCGGGGCAACGGCTGTACGCCCTGGTGCCTGCCACGGACGGTGAGACGGACCCCGCCCGCACCCTGCTGGCGACGGTCCGTTCCGTGCCCGGGGGCGTGGTCTTCGCCGGTGCCGGGCCCGTGGTGGCGGACCTGGCGGAACTGCCCGCCTCCCGGGAGGCCGCGGAGCTGGTGGTACGGGTGCTGGGGGAGCGGGCCGCACGGCTGCCCGCCGCCGGGGCGGGGTCGGAGGTGGCCTCGTACGCGGAGGTGGCGGCCGAGGCCGCGGTGCTGCGACTGCTCGACCGGGTGGAACCGCTGTGGGAGACGCTGTCGGGGCCGGTGCACGCGATGCTGGAGCACGACCGGGCACACGGCGCGCGGTACGGCGAATCGGTCGCCGCGTACCTGGATGCCTTCGGCGACACGGCCGCTGCCGCGCGACGCCTCAATGTGCACTCCAACACCCTGAGGTACCGGCTGCGCAGGGCCCGGGAGCTGTTCGGCCTGGATCTGGCCGACCCGGCCGTGCGGCTTCTGGCGGACGTCGGACTGCGCCTGGGACGCCGTACCGGCTAGGCCGTGGAGGTCACCAAGACGCATTCCATGATCATTCAGCTGTGAGTGCGGACAGGGGATCCGGCCGGTCCTGGTCGCTTGGGACGAAGACATGCCGGGCTCCGCACACCGAAGCTGGGCACAACGGCCCGCGGCTGGACGAGCGCGGTGCACGAGCGGTCCATCACAGAGGAGTGTGTTTCAGGTGACATCCGGTCCGGCCCACCGGCGCAAGCGCGCCCGCGAGGCGGCGCTCGCGCGCGCCGTCGATGAGGGGCTGCTCGGCCCCGGCTCGCCCCTGGTCGGCCTGCTCGACGTCGACGGGGTGCTGGCCGCGGTGGACGCGCTGAACGAGGCGTTCGAGGGACCGGCCACGGTCCACCACACGTTCGCGGCCAAGGCCTGCGGACTGGTGCCCGTACTGCGGTTGCTCGCCGAGGCGGGCATGGGCTGCGAAGTGGCCTCGCCGGGCGAGCTGGAACAGGCCCTCGCGGCCGGCTTCAGCCCGGACCGGCTGGTCTTCGACAGCCCGGCGAAGACGGTCGAGGAGCTGGAGTTCGCGCTGGAGCACGGCATCGCGATCAACCTGGACAACTTCCAGGAGCTGGAGCGCGTCGACCGGCTGCTCGCCGGACGCGAGCCCGCCGGACCCATCGGCCTGCGGGTGAATCCCCAGGTGGGAGCCGGTGCCATCGGGGCGATGAGCACCGCGACCGCGACGTCCAAATTCGGTGTCGCGCTGCGCGACCCGGGAGCCGTGGACGCGGTGATCGACGCCTTCGCCCGGCGGCCCTGGCTCAACCGCCTGCACGCGCACGTCGGCTCCCAGGGCTGCCCCCTGCCGCTCATCGCCCAGGGGGTCGCTGCCGCGTACGACCTGGCCGAGCGGATCAACGAACAGCTGGGGCACGCCCGGATCACCGGCCTGGACATCGGCGGCGGCCTGCCCGTCAACTTCGACAGCGAGGACGACAGCCCCACCTACGCCGACTACGTCGCCGAGCTGCGCGGCGCCGCCCCCGGGCTCTTCGACGGCCGCTACACCCTCGTCACCGAGTTCGGCCGCTCACTGCTGGCCAAGAGCGGCACCATCGGCTCGGTCGTCGAGTACACCAAGTCGGCCGGCGGCCGGCAGATCGCGGTCACCCACGCCGGAGCCCAGGTGGCCACCCGCACGGTGTTCATGCCCGACGCCTGGCCCCTGCGCGTCGGCGTGTTCGACGCCGGGGGCCGCCCGAAGGAGGGGCCTCTCCAGATCGTGGACATCGCGGGACCGTGCTGCTTCGCCGGGGACCTGACCGCGACCGCCCGCGAACTCCCGGCGGTCGACCCCGGGGATGTGGTGGCGCTGTACGACACAGGCGCGTACTACTTCTCTTCGCACTTCTCATACAATTCCCTGCCCAGACCCGCTGTATACGGATATCGCGCGGATTCTGCCGGCCAGGTACGTCTCGCTGTGGTCCGTGAGGCCCAGAGCGTGCGCGAAGTCGTCGAGGAGAGCGGCCTCTCCCACGCGGACGCCCTCGTGGCGCTGTGCGCGGACGGGCCGGAGCAAGGAACGACGAAGGAGGTGGCGGGGTGAAGCGTGTTCTCATATCCGCCGACATGGAAGGGGCGACGGGCACCGTCTCCCCGGCGGACGTGGCAGCGGGGACGCCTCGCTACGAACGCTTCCGTCGGCTGCTCACCCGGGACGTCAACGCGGCGGTCGCGGGGTTCGCGGACGCGGGCGCGGACGAGATCGTCGTCAACGACGCGCACTGCGGCATGGACAACGTGCTCATCGAGGAACTCGACCCGCGTGCCGTCCTGATCGTCGGCCGGCACAAGCCGCTCGGCATGATGGAAGGACTGGAGGAGGACGTCGACGCGGTGGCGTTCATCGGCTACCACACGGGTGCGGGCGAGCAGGGCGTCCTCGCGCACACCTACCTCTCGCACAGCATCCTCGGGGTACGCATCGACGGCGAACCCGTCGGCGAGGGACACTTCAACGCCCTCGTCGCCACCGAGGCGGGCGTCCCCGTCGTTCTCGTCACCGGTGACGACGTGACCTGCCGCGAAGCCGCCGGGTACGCCCCCGGCTGCCGGACCGTCACCGTGAAGAAGGCGATCTCCCGGCACGCGGCCGTCTGCCGCACCCCCGCCGTCACGGCGGCGGACATCCGCCGTGAGGCCGCGGCGGCCCTCTCGGCGCCGCCGCCCCGCCCCGTTCCACGCCCCGCACCGCACGTGGTGGAGGTCGACGTGGACAGCCCGCACCTCGCGGACCGTGCAGGCGCGCTGTCCGGAGTCGAACTGTCCGGCCCCCGGACCGTCCGGATGGAGACCCCCGACGCCGTGACGGCGCTGCGCCGCTTCCGGGCGCTCAGCTGGGTGATCGGAAGCGGTCGCGAGGGCGACTGGACCTGAGAACACCGCGGCAGGCCCGGACCGAGCCGCCCGGCCGCGCACCTTCGACGGCACGCCCCCTCCTGCCCGGGGTGTTCCGCACCCCCGTACGACGTTGCCCATGACTGGAGCTGCCATGAATTCATCCGCACCGCAGAGAGAGCCGCAGAGCCCGCAACCGGAACTCAGCCGCTCCCTGCGCAACCGCCACATGTCGATGATCGCGATCGGCGGTGCGATCGGCGCCGGGCTGTTCGTCGGCAGCGGTTCGGTGATCAAGACCGCCGGCCCCGCCGCGATCGTGTCGTACTGCCTGGCCGGCGCACTCGTGCTGTGCACCATGCGGATGCTCGGCGAGATGGTCGTGGCGAAGCCGTCCGCGGGCTCCTTCGCCGACTACGCCCGCACGGCCATCGGGCCGTGGGCGGGCTTCACCATCGGCTGGCTGTACTGGTACTACTACGTCATCATCGTGGCCGTGGAGGCCGTCGCGGGCGCGGCGATCCTGCACGCGTGGCTCGACCTGCCGCTCTGGGTGCTGGCCATGGGCCTGATGGTCGTCATGACGGCGACGAACCTGCTCTCCGTGAAGTCGTTCGGCGAGTTCGAGTTCTGGTTCTCCTCCGTCAAGGTCGCCGCGATCGTGGCCTTCCTGATCGTCGGCGGTCTCTACGTCTTCGGCGGCTGGCCGGACTCGCACTTCGACTTCTCCAACCTGACCGCGCACGGCGGCTTCACGCCGAACGGCTTCACCGCGATCTTCTCCGCGATCGTCGTGGTCATCTTCGCGTTCGGCGGAGCCGAGATCGTCACCATCGCCGCCGCCGAGAGCAAGGAGCCCGAGCGTTCGGTGGCCCGTGCCACCACCGGGATCATCTGGCGGATCGTCCTCTTCTACGTCGGCTCCATCGCCCTGGTGGTCGCCATCGTGCCGTGGGACAGCGCCCAGGTCCTGGCCAGTCCGTATGTCGCGGCGTGGAAGATCATCGGGCTCCCGGGTGCGTCCACCGTGATGGACGTCGTGATCCTCACCGCCGTGCTGAGCGTGCTCAACTCCTCGGTCTACGTCTCCTCGCGGATGCTGCGGGCACTCGCCACCCACGGCGACGCCCCCACCTGGCTGGTGGCGACGAACAAGCGCCAGGTCCCGGTCCGCGCGATCCTGGCCGGCACCGTGGTCGGCTGGATCTCGGTGCTCCTGGCCTACCTGTCGCCGGACACCGTCTTCACCTACCTGGTGAACTCCTCGGGTGCGATCGCCATCTTCATGTACCTGATGATCGGCGTGTCCCAGCTGCGCATGCGCCGCCGGCTGGAGCGCGAGGAACCCGAGCGGCTGACCCTGCGCATGTGGCTCTTCCCCTACCTCACCTGGGTGGTGATGGCCGGCTTCGCCGCTGTGCTGGTGGCCATGGCCGTCATCGCCGACCAGCGCACCCAGTTGCTCACCAGCGTCGGCAGTCTGGCCGTCGTTCTCGTCGCGTACGCGGTGCGCAGGGCGCGCGGCAGCGGTCCGGTGCCGTCCGGGACCGGGCGCGAGGGCGCCTCGGAGCCGGACTCGGTGTCCGCCGGCTGACTCCGCCGACCGCCCGCCCCGCCGGGATGCATCCCTCCGGCCCTCCTGGACGCGCCGGTTGACGCGCGGGTTGACGCACCGGATATTCGCATTCCGAACCCTGTGGGGAACGTGACCCGGTGTCCCCTCTCGGGCGTCACGTCCTGGGCGCCCGACGGACGCCGTTCGCCGGATTGCACCCGCAATCCGGCGCCGCGCCGGGTCGGTGCTGCTGCCTAAGGTGATCTCCGGAGCACTTCACGGGGAGACTGCTGTGACGCCGATCCATCCTGGTCCTGGCGCGGGGCCGGCCGCGCCGGACACCCGCGGCGAACTGGTCGCCGAGCTGTCGTCGTTCACCGCCTTCCGCGACCGCGTCGACGAACTCCTGCGCGGCCTCGGGGCATCCCCGGCGGCCCCGGGGAAGCTCGGCGCGGACCCCCTGGGCCGCGGGCGGCTGGGCGGCGGCCGGGGCAGCTGGGCCGAGGCGGACGCGCTGCACGGGGCGTACCGCGGCGTCATCGACGAATTGGAGCGGCTGTCCACGCTGCTGTCCGACTCCATCGAGGGCCTCGGCATCGCCGTCCTCGCCTCCCACCAGGGCTACGAGAGAGTCGACGTGGACGTCCGCGACCGCGCGCTCGCCATCAGGAGGCACACGAACGGCCACCCGGCCGCGAAGCCGGCGGCGCTGTGACCACGGACTTCGAGCGCATGACGCACGAGGAGATGCTGCGGTGGCTCGACGAGGCCGCCGATGGCGAGGTCCGGACCGCTGCGGACCGGCTGGTGGGCGCGGTGAAGGAGATCCGCCGCATCGCCGAGGAGCTGAGGGTCCGCCCTCAGCGGGTGGAGTGGAGGGGCGAGGGCGCCGACGCGTTCCGCACCTGGAGCGCGGACCTGGCCAACGCGACGCTGCGCCTGGGGGATTACGGCGAGGGTGCCGCGAAGTGGCTGACGGAGGCGTCGGAGGCCATCGCCTCGGCCCAGGCGTCGATCCCCCGCCCCGGCACCCGCCCGAGCCGCGACGCGGCCCTGGCGACGAGGAACGACCCGACCGCGCCTGCGGCCGAACGGCGCTCGGCGGAAGCCCTCCTCACCGCGGCGGAGGAGGACCGCCAGGAGGCGGCGGCCCAGATGCGGAGGCTGGCCCAGACGTACGAGCTCTCGGCGTCGCAGCTTGCGGCCCTGGAGCAGCCGGTGTTTCCGGCGCTGCCGGCGGAGGTCCTGCCGGAGGGCGGGCCGCGAGCGAACGGTGAGCGCCGGTACGTGGCCGCGGTGGCCGGCGGCGGTGGCGTGTCGCACGGGGGCCTGTCCGGCCGGGCGGCACCCCCTCACGCGGAGACGGCCGGTGGCGCGGCCGAGGCCCAGGGCATGCGGCCGCCGGTCACCGGCCCGCAGGCAACGCCGGTGACCATGAGCATCGACGGGGTCGCCTCCCTTCCCGCGCCCGCGCCGGACTCCCCGACGGTCCCGGCGAGTTCACCGGGTGCGAGCGGACCGGGCGCGGGTCTCCTGCCTCCGGTGCCTCCGGGGCTTTCGGCGCCTCATGTCATGTCTGCCCGACCGGTCTCCCCCGGCCGGGGGACGGCCCGGCCGGGGCCCGCTCCCGCCGGATCGCGCGTACCTGCGCAGCCCGAAGGGCCCCAAGGGGGAGCCGGAGTCGCGCCGGCCGGCTCCGGTACAGCCCTGCCGCGCGGGCGCGGCATCAGCGGGGGCCGTGCCGTGGCGCACACTCCGGATCGCCCGGCGGTGGCGCTGCCACGCGGCACGGTGGCCGGGGGAGAGGGCGCGGACCGCGGTCCCGCCGGGCCGGTGGGGGGAAGCGGCGCCGTGGGACGTACGGGGGCGGCGCACCCCTTCACGCCCGGTGGCTCGGGCCTGGTGCGATCCGGCAGCGCGGGCGGTGCCGCCAGGCGCGGTGCACCGCGTTCCGGCGGGCGGCCGGACGGCCTCACCGAGGACGAGGAGACCTGGCAGCAGCCGCCGGGCCGAGGCCTTGTGCCGCCGGTAGTCGAATGAGGGGGCGTGCGCCACAACAGGAACCGCCCGCCCCTCAGACGAGGGACGGGCGGTTCCGTGTGGAGGCCGTGACCGGAATCGAACCGGTGTAACTCGAGTTGCAGTCGAGCCCCTAAGCCTCTCGGGCACACGGCCGTGCGTTGTTCTTGTCCCGACCGTATGCCCCGGCGCCCGCGACGCCAAGGGTGCCGGCGCCCCCGCAACGGGACTGCCATACGGCGTTCACGATCGGCCGGCCGGTCCTACGACCAAGGGACGAGCACAGGAGCGACTCACGACAGGGTTCACAGCGGATATTGCCCCTTACTCTAGGGCTCATGACCGCCCTGGAACCCCGTGACGCCGAGCTCTCGGCACGCACCCACCTCACCGAAGAATCGCGCGGGACCACTGTCGCGGCGGCGCAGGAAGGAGTGCTCGGGCGGACCTACCGGGCACTCAGCATCGGCATCGTCTCCGTCGTCTTCCTGATCGCCTTCGAGGCGACCGCCGTGGGGACCGCGATGCCGGTCGCCGCACGTGAGCTGCACGGCATCCCGCTGTACGCGTTCGCGTTCTCGGCGTACTTCACCACCAGCCTCTTCGCCATGGTGCTGTCCGGGCAGTGGGCCGACCGGCGCGGGCCGCTGGCGCCGCTCGCCACCGGGATCAGCGCCTTCGGACTGGGTCTGCTGCTGTCCGGGACCGCGGGCACCATGTGGATGTTCGTCGCGGGGCGCGCCGTGCAGGGGCTCGGCGGCGGCCTGGTGATCGTCGCGCTGTACGTGGTGGTCAGCCGCGCCTACCCGGATCCGCTGCGGCCGGCGATCCTGGCCGGGTTCGCCGCGAGCTGGGTCATCCCGTCGGTGGTCGGGCCGTTGGCCTCCGGGAGCGTGACCGAGCATCTGGGCTGGCGCTGGGTCTTCATCGGCATCCCGGTCCTGGTGGTCTTCCCGCTGGCGCTCGCGCTGCCCGCGATCCGGCGGATGGCGTCGGGGCCCGCGGACCCGGCGGCGCCCGTCGAGCGGTTCGACCGCCGGCGCATCGTGCTCGCGCTGGGCATCTCGCTGGGCGCGGGACTGCTCCAGTACGCCGGGCAGGAGCGGAACTGGTTCTCGCTGCTGCCGCTCGTCGCCGGGGTCGCCCTGCTCGTCCCGGCGGTCCGCGGTCTGCTGCCCCCGGGCACCGGCCGGGCGGCGCGCGGACTGCCCGCGGTGGTGCTGCTGCGCGGCGTGGCGGCCGGGTCGTTCATCGCCGCCGAGTCGTTCGTCCCGCTGATGCTGGTCACCCAGCGCGGACTGTCCCCGACGCTGGCCGGACTCTCGCTCGCGGCCGGCGGCGGTACCTGGGCGCTGGGTTCGTTCGTACAGTCCCGGCCGCGCCTGGAGCCGTACCGCGAGCGGCTGATGGTGGGCGGCATGGTGCTGGTCGCCGCGGCGATCGCGACCGCGCCCGCGGTGCTGATCGACGGGGTGCCGGTCTGGACGGTCGCCGTGGCCTGGGCCGTCGGCTGCTACGGGATGGGCACGGTGATCGCGTCGACCAGCGTGCTGCTGCTGAAGCTGTCCGCGCCGGAGGAGGCGGGGGCGAACTCCGCGGCCCTGCAGATCTCCGACGGCCTCTCCAACGCCCTGCTGCTGGCCGCCGGCGGCGCGGCGTTCGGCGCGCTCGGCGGGGGAGCGGTGGGCGCCGTGCACGAGGCCGTGGAGGCGGGGGCCTCCGGCTCGCACCCGGGGGCGTTCGCGGTGGTCTTCCTGCCGATGGCGGGGGTCGCGGTGGTGGGGGCGTGGGTGGCTACGCGGGTGCGGAGCGCAAAGTAGTACCAGGTGGACCCCGCTAGTGGTACCGTTTCGGTATGGCAATGAATCTGCGTATGCGCGAGGATCAGCAAGAGGCGTTGAAGCTCCGGGCTGAAGAGGAGGGCCGGAGCATGCACGCCATAGTGCTTCAGGCGATCGACCGGTATCTGGAGGTCGAAGCGGATCGGGAGTCGGTAAAGCGGCTCGGAGCCAAGTACGCGGTGGGTCACGCCGACCTGCTGCGACGGTTGGGGGAGTAGGTGAAGTATCTGACAGTCCAGGAAGTCCTGGACCTTGCGGAGCTGGCCTGCGAGGGGCAGCAGGTCGCCGTGCGCGACCTGGGTCTGCTCAGTTCGGCGGTGCACCGCCCGCAGTCGGCCATGTTCGGCGTCGAGGCCTACACGGATCTCTTCCAGAAGGCTGCGGCGCTGTTGCAGTCGCTTGCGGTGAACCATCCTCTTGTGGACGGCAACAAGCGCATGGCCTGGATGTCCACGGTCGTGTTTCTCGACTTCAACGGGACCGAAATGCTCGACATCGACCAGGACGAGGCGTACAAGCTCGTCATTGAAGTGGCGATGGGCAGTCTCGAAGACGTGGAGCGGATCGCAGACCGCTTGCGGGCACTGCGCGACGCCATGTGACCCCGGTCTCGCGGGGTTGCATGGCGGTGTCGTTCATACGTGGGCCGGACCGGGTCACCGGTAAGGTGGCCCGGTTGTCGTATCGCGTGCGAGCCCGTCCCGGCCCGTGCGGACAGCACCACACGTACCCGAGAGACCCGAACCGGAGACCGTGACTACTACCGCCTCCCACCACCTCTCACCCGCCTTTCCCGGCCGCGCCCCCTGGGGGACGGCCGGCAAGCTGCGAGCCTGGCAGCAGGGCGCCCTCGAGAGGTACGTCCAGGAGCAGCCGCGCGACTTCCTCGCGGTCGCGACCCCCGGCGCCGGCAAGACCACGTTCGCGCTGACCCTCGCCTCATGGCTGCTGCACCACCACGTCGTGCAGCAGATCACCGTCGTGGCACCGACCGAGCACCTCAAGAAGCAGTGGGCGGAGGCGGCGGCCCGGATAGGGATCAAGCTCGACCCCGACTACAGCGCCGGCCCCGTGAGCAAGGAGTACCACGGGGTCGCGGTCACGTACGCGGGTGTCGGGGTCCGTCCGATGCTGCACCGCAACCGGTGCGAGCAGCGCAAGACCCTGGTGATCCTCGACGAGATCCACCACGCCGGTGACTCGAAGTCCTGGGGCGAGGCGTGCCAGGAGGCGTTCGACCCGGCGACCCGCAGGCTCGCGCTCACCGGTACACCGTTCCGCTCCGACACCAACCCGATCCCCTTCGTCGCGTACGAGGAGGGCAACGACGGGATCCGGCGCTCATCGGCCGACTACACCTACGGCTACGGCAACGCGCTCGCCGACGGCGTCGTCCGCCCCGTGATCTTCCTCAGCTACAGCGGCAACATGCGCTGGCGCACCAAGGCCGGGGACGAGATCGCCGCCCGGCTCGGCGAGCCGATGACCAAGGACGCCATCGGGCAGGCCTGGCGCACCGCGCTCGCGCCCACCGGTGAGTGGATCCCCAACGTGCTCAGCGCCGCCGACAAGCGGCTCACCGAGGTCCGCAAGGGCATCCCGGACGCCGGCGGTCTGGTCATCGCGACCGACCAGGAGTCCGCCCGCGAGTACGCCAAGATCCTCAAGAAGGTCACCGGCGAGAAGGCGACCGTGGTCCTCTCCGACGAGAAGGCCGCGTCGAAGAAGATCGATCAGTTCACCGACGACGGATCGCGCTGGATGGTCGCCGTCCGCATGGTGTCCGAGGGGGTCGACGTGCCGCGCCTCGCGGTCGGTGTGTACGCCACCACCATCTCGACGCCGCTCTTCTTCGCCCAGGCCGTCGGCCGCTTCGTGCGCTCCCGCAGGCGCGGCGAGACCGCCTCGGTCTTCGTGCCGACGATCCCGATGCTCCTCGACTTCGCCAACGAGATGGAGGTCGAGCGGGACCACGTCCTCGACAAGCCCAAGAAGGGCAGCGACGAGGAGAACCCGTTCTCCGAGGAGGACAAGCTCCTCGCCGACGCCGAGAAGCTGGAGGACGAGGAGACCGAGGAGCAGCTGCCCTTCGAGGCCCTCGAATCCGACGCGGTCTTCGACCGGGTGCTGTACGACGGTGCCGAATTCGGCATGCAGGCGCACCCGGGCAGCGAGGAGGAGCAGGACTACCTCGGGATCCCCGGGCTGCTCGAACCCGACCAGGTGCAGCTGCTGCTCCAGAAGCGGCAGACCCGGCAGATCGCGCACAGTCGCCAGAAGCCGGCCTCCGAGGCCGATCTGCTGGAGAAGGCGGCCGAGGACCGGCCGGTGGTCACGCACAAGCAGCTGCTGGGGCTGCGCAAGCAGCTGAACACCATGGTGTCGGCCTACACGCACCAGAGCGGCAAGCCGCACGGGGTCATCCACACCGAGCTGCGGCGGGTCTGCGGCGGGCCGCCGAGCGCGGAGGCCACGGCCGGGCAGATCGAGCAGCGGATCAAGAAGGTCCAGGAGTGGGCCACCCGGATGTCCTGAGCCCGCACGGGCACGCGGGCGCACCGGCCCGGGGCACAGGACAGCCGTCCTGGCCCCGGGCCGGCGTCATGAACGGCACCGGCTCATGGGGCCGGGGCCGGTGTCATGAGTGGAGCCGCCGCTACCAGACGAACGGTGCGGACTGGGCGGTCGTCGCCACGCACGGCACGGTGGCCGACGTCGGGGACGAGGCCACGATCTGCAGCGACCAGTTGGTGGCGCCCGGGGGAGTGGGCAGCACCACGGAATCGGTGCTGTCCCCGGCCGCGAGCGTGCCGGAGGTGAGTTTGAGCGGGCCGAGGGTGATCGGGTTGCCGCCGCTCAGACCGGGATTGGTCTTCGCGGAGAACTGGACCTCACTGGTGACGCCGCCCGAGGTCTTGCTGAGCTTGAGCGTCGTCGTGATGCTGTTCGGGTCGGCGCTCGTGCCGGCCGGCATCGTGATCGCCGTCGACGTGATCTTGATGGTCTTGCTCGTGCCCGAGTCGGCGGCGGTCAGCGTGGCGACACCGCTGCCCCAGGAGCCGCAGTCGTAGGTGGCCGTCGCGGTGAGCGGGCCGACTGCCGAGGCCGAGGGGGAGGACAGCGCCAGCAGCGCGCCCGCGGAACACGCCGCGCTCAGTACCAGCGGCAGCCGTCTTCGGCTCGATGTGTGGCCTGAAGAGATCGACATGACGGGTGGAACTCCTTCCGGTTTGAATTCCGTGGATTCGCCGGGCCCGGCATGTCGGGTGCAGTGAAACGGTGATCTTCAAAGATGTCAACAGATGTGCAGGAATGGCTTTCTGAAATGCTTTTCGGGCATTTCCGAAAGGATCAATCGGGTGTCTCTTGACTTCTCTGCACCGGACCTCCTCAATGTGCGCAATCAATGGGCCATGAAAGGGTGTCAGGTGATCCGACGACGAAGACCCGGCATGACCGGTCTGCTCGCTGCCTGCTTCGTGCTGTCGCTGGGCTGTGTCGGGGCCGCCGCACCGCTTCCCCCGCCCGTCTCCGTCGCGGTGGCGGCAGCGGCCGGCACGGTCACCCCGACCGTCCACTGCACCCTGCCCGCGGGCCAGGGTGAGGCGACCGGGCCGCAGGACATGAACGTCGAGCTGTCGCCCGCGGTCGTGGCCCCCGGCGGCAAGGTGCACGCCAAGGTGACGCTCGGGGCATCCCCCGCCACCAGCGCCATCGCCCTGGACGACGTGCCGACCATCCCCAGCCTCGACCTCGCGATGTCCGGCGGGGCCACCGGCACCGTCACCGTGCGCGGCGCCGAGTTCACCATGGACGTGCCCGCCGGGGTGCCCATCGAACTCCCCGCGTACGAAGGGGACTTCCTGGTGCCGGCGGACGCCTCCGGGGAGATCTCACTCACCCCCGTCCGCACCCTGACCCAGACCAAGGTGCTCGGATCGGTCTTCGAGACACCGTGCGACGTGGTCGGTGGGACAGACAGCGTCGGCACCGTCACGGCGGAGGGTTCCGCGGCCGAGCCCGCCACCCTGACCGCACCCGGTGACCCGGTGCGCCCGAACACCGCGGTCAAGCTGCAGGGTTCGCAGTGGACCCCGGACGCCACGCCCGTACCGTCGCTCTGCGCCGTGGGCGGTGGCGGCTGCGATCCGCTGAAGTTCGTCTCCCACACCCTGCGGATCGACCCCTACGGAACGCTCACCGGCACCGCGACCCTCGGCGAGGCCGGGGCGGTGCCCGACGGCAGTTACGAGGTGAAGGTCAACGACGGCACGAAGGAGGCCACCGCACCCCTCACCGTGAAGGCCGTCGCGGCGGGGAACCGCGAGATATCGCTGTCGTCCGACAGCGGCCCGGTCGGCAGCGTGGTCACCGTCAGCGGCCGGAACTACAACCCGGACCGCTGGATCAACGTCATCGGCCTCGACGGGGCGGGCACCGCGCTCGACGACAGTGCGGTCTACGTCAAGAGCGGCTCCGACGGCACCTTCACCGTCGAGTTCACCGTCATCTCCGACGCCGTCGCCGCCGTCCAGGCCGACGAGGGCAACGACCCGGCGACCGTACGCACGGCGCCGTTCACCGTCACCACCGAGGGCGGCGGGGACGACGGAGGTGAGGCCGATCAACGGCTGAACACCGAGGTCAGGGCAGGAACACTGTCCATGACCCAGGCCGGCGACACCGTCGACTTCGGCACCACGGTCCTGGGTGCGGGCACCGGTGAGCAGAATGCCCGGCTCAACCGGGTCGAGGTGGAGGACGCCCGCGGCGTCAACAGCGGATGGTCGCTGACCGCCACCCTGAGCCGCTTCACGAGCACCGACGGGAACACCATCCCGGCCTATGCCGTGCGGTGGACTCCGGCCTGTTCGGCACAGGACGGGAGCGTGGGGACACCGGTGGCCGGAGCGCCCACGGCGCTCGGGAGCGAGGCGGCGAGCCTCTGCCGGGTGGATCCGGACGGATCACGTCCGTTCACCGGCGGGAAGTTCGACGCCGATGCGGATCTCGGCCTCACGGTTCCCGAATTCACCCGGCCCGGAGATTACAGCGCCACCCTGACCCTGACCCTGCTGTAACGAGGTCCGGGAAAGTCCTGCCGGACGCCCGCCCGCTCCATACGGCAATGGAGCGGGCGGGCGTTTCCCATTCCGCATTCGGATCATTCCCATTCCGCTTTCTCTGGAGGAGCCGCATGTTCGCGTATCGCAGACCCGTCGGTACGAGAAGACCGGGCGGTTCGGCATTACGCCGCGCCGTCGCCCTCGGCACCGGAACCCTGCTCGTCTGGACCGGCGGAGCCCTCGCCCTCGCACCCCTCGCCCGGGCCGGCACGGTCACCCCGACCGTCCACTGCACGCTGCCGGCCGGCCAGGGCGAGGCGACCGGCCCGCAGGAGATGAGCGTCGAACTCTCGCCCGACGTCGTCGACCCGGGCGGCAAGGTCCACGCGAAGGTGACGCTCGGCCCGTCCCCCGCCACGAGTGGGCTCAGCCTCAGCGATGTGCCCACCACCCCGAGCATCGACCTCGCCATGTCCGGCGGCGCCACCGGCACGGTGACCGTCACAGGACCCCAGGTCTCCCTCGACATCCCGTCCGGGAAACCGATCGAGATCCCGCCGTACGAGGGGGACTTCCTCGTCCCCACCGACGCGAGCGGGCCGGTCTCCTTCACCCCGGTGCGCAATCTGACCCGTACGAAGGTGCTCGGCTCCACGTACGAGACACCGTGCGACGTGACGGCAGGCGGCGGCTCCGTCGGCACCGTGACCGTGGAGGGCAGCGCCGGACAGCCGGCCACCCTGGTCGCGCCCACCACGCCGGCGCGGCCGTCCACCTCCGTGGCCCTGTCGGGCAGCCGGTGGACCGCGGGCGGCACGCCCGTGCCGTCGCTCTGCGCGGCGGACGGCGGCGGCTGCGACCCCGGGAAGTTCGCCTCCTCCACTCTCGCGATCGACGGCTCCGGGCAGTTGACCGGCAACGCCGTGCTCGCTGAGGCGGGCGCGGTGCCGGACGGCTCGTACCTGGTGAAGGTCGGCGACGGTACGAAGGAGGCGACCGCACCCCTGACGGTCCGGGCCTTCGTCCCCGACGGGCCCCGCGCGATCGCGCTGTCCCGCGCCAGCGGGCCGGTCGGCAGCGTCATCTCCGTGACCGGCGGCAACTACTTCCAGGACCGGTGGATCAACACGGTCGGCCTCGACGCGAGCGGGGCGACCCTCGACGACACCGCCGTCTACGTGAAGAGCGACCCCGACGGAAAGTTCGCGGTCGACTTCACCGTCTCGGATCCGGCGATCGTCGCGATCCAGGTCGACGAGGCCAATGACCCGGCGACCGTACTGACCACGCCGTTCACCGTGACCGAGGCCACCGCGACGCTCTCGGCGGGCGCGGCCAAGGTCAAACCGGGCGGGGCCATCGCCGTCTCCGGTGACGGCTGGCCGTCCGGTGTCACCCCGGCCGCCGCGCTGTGCGCCACCGACGGCAGCGGCTGCGACGCGGCCGGGATCAGCGCCGCCACGCTCCGGGTCGCCGCCGACGGCACCCTCACCGGCACGGTCACCGTCGCCGGATCCACCCCGCGCGGCGTGTACGCGCTCCGCGTCACCGCGGGCGGTTCCGAGGCCCTCACCCAGCTGACGGTCTCCCCGACGTACCTCGTCCTGACCCCGGCCTCCGGACCGAAGGGCACCGCCGTCACCGTTCTCGGACAGGGCTTCGCGAAGGTGGCGACCGTGTCGATCGTCGGGCTGCGGGCGGACGGCTCCCAGACCTCCGACCCGGCGAAGACCAAGGTGGTCGGCCTCGACGGGGCGTTCTCGCAGACCTTCACCGTCAACGCGGCCGACACCGTCGCGATCCGGGTCCGCGAGGTGCTCGTCAACCCGCGTACCGAGACGGCGGCGTTCACCGTCCAGGACGGCACGGCCCCGGCCGGACCGTCCTTCGCGCTCTCGCCGCCCGAAGGACCGGTCGGCACGGTGGTCCAGGTGACCGGCCGGGGCTTCGCGCCCGTCGCCACGGTCTCCGTGACCGGACGCACCGCGGACGGGAAGCAGACGTCCGACTCCTACGTCACCCGGGTCATCGGACTCGACGGCACGTTCGCCCTCAACTTCACCGTCCGGGACCCGGCGACGAAGGCGATCCGGGCCTGCGAGGTCCTGGTGAACGGTAAAACAGTGCAGCAATTGTTCACGGTGAGTTAACGACGGTTCACCTCCGGTCTACGGAGCGTCGCGAGGGAGTCGGCCGACATGGACGCGCGTAGATGCGCGCCGTTCGGCCGACGCCTCGCTGACCGGCACTTATGCTCCTTCGGCACAAGCGCTTTTCCGCAGGCGCCCGGATTCTGGACGAGGTCTTCCGCTGAGCGGACTGGCTCGCTACTGTCCCAAAAATGTGAACGCCCCGTGGCAACGCCGCCGCGGAGCGCAGCCGGTGCCTTGGCCAGGCCGGCGGCCTCTCCGTGCGTCGCCGCTGGGACCGGTGGCGCACAATCCGTGGGAACCAGCCGCCGCCGCTCACCAAAGAGGAGAGGGCGTCGTGACCGCGGAGACCTCCCAGACGCTCGACCGAGGACTGCGTGTCCTCAAGCTGCTTGCCGACACCGACCACGGACTGACGGTCACCGAGTTGTCCAACAAACTCGGCGTCAACCGCACCGTGGTCTACCGCCTGCTCGCCACGCTGGAACAGCACACGCTGATCCGGCGCGACTTGGGCGGACGGGCCAGAGTGGGCCTGGGCGTGCTGCGCCTGGGCCGTCAGGTGCATCCGCTCGTCAGGGAAGCCGCGCTGCCCGCGCTGCGGTCCCTGGCCGAGGACATAGGTGCCACGGCCCACCTCACGCTCGTCGACGGCACGGACGCGCTCGCGGTCGCGGTCGTCGAACCGACCTGGACGGACTACCACGTGGCGTACCGGGCCGGCTTCCGCCATCCGCTCGACCGGGGTGCCGCGGGCCGGGCGATCCTTGCCGCCCGGCGGAAGCCCGTGGGCGAGACCGCGTTCACGCTCACCCACGGCGAGCTCGAAGCGGGGGCGAGCGGTGCGGCGGCCGCGCTGATGGGGGTGACGGGGGTCGAGGGCAGCGTCGGTGTGGTGATGCTGGCCGACGCGGTTCCGGAGCGGGTGGGGCCTCGTGTGGTGGACGCGGCCCGCGAGGTCGCCGACGCGCTTCGCTAGCGCGGCTGCCCCGGGCCCGCCCGGCCCTGCGGGCCCCCAAGCCCGTCCGGTGCTGCGGGCACCCCCCAGGCCGTCCGGTGCTGCGGGCACCCCCAGCCCGTCCCGTGCTGCGGGCACCCCCAGCCCGTCCGGCGTTTGAGGACGGAACCGTGCAGGGCGGGGGCCGGCTCCCTGTGTGCGGGGTTGCCCCGGCGCCCCGGTTCCGCCCTCAAACGCCGGGCGGGCTGAAAGATGCCCTCAATCGCCGGGCGGGCTTGGTGTGGCCGGGCGGGCCGAAAGATGGGCCGGGCGGCTGAAAGATGGGCCGGGCGGGCTTGGTTTGGCCGGGCGGGCTGAAAGATGGGCCGGGTGGGCTTGGTTTGGTCGGGTGGGCCGAAACGGGGCCGGGCGGCCCCGGTTAGATTGGGCGGGTGCTCACACGTCTCTCGCGCCCCCGCACCCTCGCCCTCTGCGCCCTCCCCGTCCTCGCCCTCTTCGGCGTGGCCGCCTTCGCGCCGCTGCCGTTCACGCTGGCGCAGCCCGGTACGACGGCGAATGTGCTCGGGGACGATCACGGCACCCCCGTGATCAGCATCAAGGGCACCCCCACCCGGCCCACCAAGGGCCAGCTGCGGATGACGACGATCGTGGCGACGGCGCCCACGGCCGATGTCGGCGTCGGTGACGTGATCGACAGCTGGTTCCGGACGGACCGGGCGGTCATGCCCCGCGACTCCGTCTATCCGACCGGCGGCTCCGAGAAGGAGATCGAGAAGCACAACCTCGACGACATGGTGGAGTCGCAGGACTCGGCGGTGGGTGCTGCCCTGCACTATCTCGGCAGGAAGCCCGGCTCCGTCGACGTGACCCTGCACCTCGCCGACGTGGGCGGCCCGAGCGCGGGTCTGTTCTTCGCGCTCGGCATCGTCGACAAGCTGGACGGCGACGGCTCCGGAGGCGATCTCACCGGCGGCCGCACCGTCGCGGGCACCGGCACCATCAAGGCGGACGGCGAGGTCGGTGCGGTCGGCGGCGTCTCGCTCAAGACGCAGGCGGCCCGCCGGGACGGGGCGAGCGTCTTCCTCGTACCGAAGGCCGAGTGCAAGGAGGCGCACGCCGAGCTTCCCGACGGGCTCCGGCTGATCCCGGTCACGACCCTGAAGGGCGCGGTCTCCTCGCTGCGGGCGCTTGATCACGGGGGCAAGGTTCCGAGCTGCTGACCGGCGGACCGGCAAGGCCCGGTGGACCACCCGGCGCCGCGGCCGGTTCGTCGTCCATCGCCCGCCAGGCCGGAAAGACCAGCGGGCTCAGCGTCGCGAGCAGGTACACCCCGCCCATCGCCAGCAGCGCCCCCGACGCGCCCGCGCTCTCCACCAGCAGGCCCGCCGCCAGCCCGCCCACCGGCATGGCCAGCTCGCACCCGGCGGTGATGGCCCCGGACACCCGGCTGCGCAGCTCGTCGGGGACACTCCGATAGATCACCGTCGTCAGGATCGGGTTCAGGACGCCGCCCGCGACCCCGCTCAGCACCATCGTCACGGCGAGCGGCAGCGTCGTCCCGGTCAGCGCCGCGACCAGGAACCTCGGCGCCCCGCACAGCACCACGCAGACGCTGAACACGGTCCGCCGTGAGTAGCGGTGCCCCACCGCCCCGTACAGCAGCGCCCCGGTCAGTCCGCCCGCCCCGAACAGCGCGGTGAGCAGCCCGAGATCCCGCGCCCCGCCCAGCTCGGCCGACGCGTGCACCGGCAGCAGGACGGCGTTCCAGCCCTGGTCGGTGCCGTTCATGAACAGGACCATCACCACGACGCCCAGCAGCAGCCGGTTGCCGAGCAAGTAGGCGTAGCCCTCGCGCAGTTCGCGCCGGTAGGTGCGCAGCGAGACCGATGCCGCGGCCTTGACCGGTTCCGCCGCGCGAACGCCCCGCACCCCTGCCGCGATCAGCGCGGCCGAGGTCAGGAAGGTCGCCGCGTCCAGCAGCAGCACGGTCTCCGCGCCGACCAGGGCGATCAGCACTCCGGCCAGCGCCGCCCCGACCATCCGTGCCCCGCGCGATGCCGCGTCGAAGAGGCTGGCGGCGCGGGCGAGGGTGATGCCGGCGCGTGCGGCGAGGTCCGGCACCAGCACGTAGCGCGCGGTGCTGCCGGGGGTGTGGACCAGTCCGTTGACGGCCATCAGGGCGCACAGCATCCAGAAGGCGAGCGCGTCGGCGTAGTGGAGCAACGGGACTGCGGCGACGGCGAGTCCGCACGCCAGGTCGGAGGCGACGGAGACCCGGCGCCGTCCGGTCCGGTCGATGAGGGGCCCGCCGATCAGCGCGGAAACGACGATCGGCAGCGTCGCGCAGAAGGCGACGACCCCGGCCCGGCCGGCGCTGCCCGTGGTCTCCAGGACGAACCACGGAACGCCGATGAGGGTGAGTGAAGTACCGGCGGTAGATATGGAGTTGGCTGCCAGGACGGCGGTCAGCGGCACCCGGTCCTGCTTGTTGGTTCTCCCCCCGTTCACCGGCTACGCCGTTCGGGGCGCGCAGGACGGTGTCGCGGACCGGTCCGGTATCAGGCGCAGGCCCAGTCCGACCATGGTCCAGCCCAGCCTGGTCCGCAGGCTCTTCCGCGGAGCGCGGCAGTGGTGGCCGAGGCTGAAGTCAGCTGCCTGGCGCTGCAGTTCGGCGGAGCGGATGCGGTGGAGCCGAAGGTGCGTGTCGGGATGCATGGCGTGGTGTTCCCTTCAGTCGTTCGGGCGCGGGAAGACGTGCAGATGGGTGCGGACGACGGCGGAGCCCTCGGTGTCCTCCGGGACGCGGTCCCGGTAACTCTCGACGAGTTCGTGGACCTTCTCCGTGAGTTCCAGGGCGAGTTCGGGAGTGAGGCGCATCTTGAAGTCGCTGAGGTCGGAGGAGCGCAGCCACTCCTGGGGCCATTCGTGCATGGTGCCGAGCCAGGTGTTCACCTCCTGGGCATGCGCGGTGGCGATCTCGTGCAGGACGACGCCCATGGCGCCGCGGATCTCCGGGTCCGGGTGGTGGAGGAAGTCCGCGCTGTGGTCGAACCCCGTGCCCATGTGGACGGCCTTCCACCACCGCTCGCGGCCCTTGCCGCGCGCCGGGTCGTCCTCCACGAAGCCGTACGCGGCCAGTTGCCGCAGGTGATAGCTGGTGGCGCCGCTGGACTCGCCGAGCCGGTCGGCGAGCCCGGACGCGGTGGCCGGGCCGAACTCCCGGAGGGTGCTCAGCAGCCGCATCCGCAGGGGGTGGGCCAGCCCGCGCAGGGTGCGGGCGTTCACCATGTGGATGTCGGGGGTGCCTGCCGGGGTGCCGCTCTGCCCTGCCTCGTTCTCTGCCATGTCCCGACCATAGAGTTACAAAGGAAGCTTTGCAACAGGTTCTTTGCAGCGACTTCTTTGGAACTCGGCCGACGGCAACCCGGCCGACGGCAACTCGGCCGACGGCAACCCGGCCCGCTCAGCCCTCCTTGATGAACCCCTCCTTGACCAGCCAGTCCTTCGCCACCTCGTGCGGGTCCTCCCCCTCGACGTCCACCTTGGCGTTCAGCACCTGCGCGACCTCCGTGGTCAGCCGGGCGCTGAGCGGGTCGAGGAGGGCCGCGATCACGGGGTACTTCTCGAAGGTCGCGGCGTGGATGACGGGCGCCGCGTTGTAGTTGGGGAAGAAGTGCTTGTTGTCGTCCAGCACATCGAGGTTCATCGCCTTGATCCGGCCGTCGGTGGTGAACACCTCGCCCAGCAGGCAGGAGTTGGACTTCGACACCTGGGTGTAGACGATCCCCGCGTCCATCTTCTTGATGTTGGAGGCCGGGAGCGACATTCCGTACGCCTTCTCCATGCCCGGCAGCCCGTCGTTGCGGGAGGCGAACTCGTTCTCCACGCAGACGGTCACCGCCGAGGGGTTCTTCTTCGCCAGTGCGGCGACGTCGGAGAGCGTCTTGAGGTGGTACTTCGCGTTGTTCTTCTTGCTGATCGCCAGCGCGTAGGTGTTGTTGAGGGTGGACTGCGGCAGCCAGACCACCCCGTTCTTACGGTCCGCGTCGCGCACCGCCTGCCACTGCTTCAGCGGGTCGACGATCGGCTTCGAGTGGCCCAGATACGTGATCCAGGCGGTGCCCGTGTACTCGTACATCGCATCGGCGTCGCCCTGGCGGATCGCCTCGCGCGCGCTGATCGACCCGGGCAGGTTCGTCCGGTCCAGCACCTCCGCGCCGGCGGCCTTGAAGATCAGGCCGATCATCTGGCCCAGGATGATGTTCTCGCTGAAGTTCTTCGAGGTGACGGTCAGCGAGGCGCCGTCCAGCGGCTCGCCCTTGCCCACGGACCCCGGCCGCACGTCGTCGACCATCGGCGAACCGCTCTTCAGGCCGCATCCGGAGAGCAGCAGCGCCAGCGCCGCCGCCCCCGCCAGACCGGCCCGCACCCCGCGCCTCGTACGCCTGTTCACCGGGCGCATCACCCCACCTCCAGTCCGCGCGGCGTCAGGGCCACCTCGACCAGCGAAGCCAGCCAGTCCACCAGCAGCGCCAGCACCACCGTCAGTACGGAACCGAGCACCAGCACCGGCATCCGCTGGGTCTGGATGCCCGAGGTGATCAGGTCCCCCAGCCCGCCGCCGCCCCCGAACGTCGCCAGGGTCGCCGTGCCCACGTTGAGCACCAGCGCGGTCCGCACCCCGGCCAGGATCAGCGGTACCGCGAGCGGCAGTTCGACCTTGGTGAGCGTCCCCGTCGCCGACATCCCGATGCCGCGCGAGGCCTCCACCAGGGTCGGCTCGATCGCCTTCAGGCCGGCGACCGTATTGGAGAGCACCGGCAGCACCGCGTAGATCACCATGCCCGTGATCGCCGTCGACGGCCCGATGCCCAGCCAGATCACCAGCAGCGCCAGCAGGCCGATCGCCGGGGTCGCCTGCCCGATGTTGGCGATCGCCGTGACCACCGGGGCGCCCTTGCGCAGCCGCCGCCGGGTCAGCGCGATGCCCAGCGGAATGGCGATGATGAGCACCCAGAAGGTCGAGATGGCCGTCAGCCTGACGTGCTGCCACCACCTGACCTGGACCGTGTCGCCCGCGAGCGAGTTCTCCGCGATCGGATCGAGGTGGATGTTGTTGATCCACACGTAGGTGACGATCAGCACCACCGCGAGCGCCGCCGGCACCGTCACCAGCTTGCGCCAGGTGATCCGGCGCGCCGGCCGGGCCTGCGCGGGGGGCGGTTCCTCCTCCTCGTCACGGAAGACATGGCCCTTGACGTCGTGCTCGCCCGGCGGGCGGTCACGGTCGGATGCCGGGACCCGTCCGGTGGGACCGGGGGACCGGGAGCTGGGCGTCATACGTCCGCACCGCCCTCCAGCTCCTGAACGGTCTGGTGGGAGCGCAGCTCCTCCAGGTCGTGCTGGTGCTCGATGGCGGTGAGCCGGTCGGCCTCCAGGAGCTCCTGGACGGAGTTCATCAGGGTGTGCATGTCGACCACCCCGATGAACTCGCCACGCCGCCCGGTCACCGCGACCCGCCCGCCGCTGTCGATCAGCACCGCCTCCAGCGCGTCGTGCAGTGTCGCGTCTCTGGTCACCGTGTCGTGCACCAGCTGCCCGGCCCGCGCCAGCGAACCGCGCGCCCGCATCAGGTCACCACGCCGCAGCCACTTGTAGGGGCGGTTCCTGCGGTCCAGCATCAGCAGCTCGTTGTGCGAGCCGCTGCGCAGCTTGTTGAAGATCGACTGGAGCGGGTCGTCGACCGTCACCGTGGGGAACTCGGCGATCTCCACGTCCCGTACCCGGGTGAGGTTGAGCCGCTTCAGCGCCGCACCGGCCCCGACGAAACCGGAGACGAAGTCGTCCGTCGGGTTGGTGAGGATGGCCTCCGGGGTATCGAACTGCGCGATGTGGGAGCGCTCGCGCAGCACGGCGATCCGGTCGCCCAGCTTGATCGCCTCGTCGAAGTCATGGGTGACGAAGACGATCGTCTTGTGCAGTTCGTGCTGGAGCCGGATCAGCTCGTCCTGGAGGTGGTCGCGGGTGATCGGGTCGACCGCGCCGAACGGCTCGTCCATCAGCAGCACCGGCGGATCGGCGGCCAGCGCCCGGGCCACGCCCACCCGCTGCTGCTGGCCGCCGGACAGGGCGCGCGGGTAGCGGCCGTGGTACTCGCGCGGGTCGAGGCCGACCAGGTCGAGCATCTCCTCCACCCGGTCCTTCACCTTCGACTTCGACCAGCCGATCATCTTCGGTACGAGGGCGATGTTCTCGGCGACCGTCATGTGCGGGAAGAGCCCGGACGACTGGATCGCGTAACCGATCTTCCGGCGCAGCTTCACCGGGTCCATGTCGGTGACGTCCTCGTCGCCGATCCGGATCCGGCCGGACGTCGGCTCGATCAGCCGGTTGATCATCTTCAGTGTGGTCGACTTCCCGCAGCCGGACGGGCCGACGAGGATCACGGTCTCGCCCGCCTTGATGTCCATCGAGACGTTGTCCACGGCCGGGTTGGGATTGCCCGGATAGAGCTTCGTCAGGTTCTCCAGCTGGATGGTGGCGCCGGAGGTGGCGTTGACCTGCGGTGCCGGATCGGTCTCGGCGGCGGTCTCAGACACGGATCCCCCTCGGGATGGTGAGCCGCCCCAGCAGCACGTACGCGGCGTCGAAGAGCAGGGCGAGGATGACGATGCCGAGCGTGCCGGCGAGCACCTGATTGATCGCGTTGGCACTGCCCAGCGAGGCGATGCCGCGGAAGATCTCGTTGCCGAGGCCCGGCCCGGAGGCGTACGCGGCGATGGCGGCGATGCCCATCAGCATCTGGGTGGCCACCCGGATGCCGGTGAGGATCGGCGGCCAGGCGAGCGGGAGTTCCACCTTGAGGAGCCGGGCGACCCGCGACATCCCGATGCCCTTGGCCGCGTCCACGAGCGCCGGGTCGACGCCGCGCAGTCCGACGATGGAGTTACGGACGATGGGCAGCAGCCCGTACAGCGTCAGGGTGATCACGGTCGGTGCCACACCGAGGCCGACCAGCGGGATCAGCAGACCGATCGCGGCGAGGGACGGAATGGTCAGGACGGTCGCCGTCGAGGTGATCGCCAGCGAGCCGCCCCAGCCGCTGCGGTAGCTGACGACACCGATCAGAACGCCCAGCAGCGTCGCGATGACCATGCACTGGAAGACTGCGCTGACGTGCTGGAACGCGTCGGTCAGCAGCTGTTGGTGCCGGTTGCTCAGATACTCCCAGAAGCTCACACGGCACTCCTCGGCTCAGTCGGTGTCCTGCGCCGCCTGTTCGACGAGCGGAATGATGCGCAGGGGTACGGGGTTCTCCATGACGATGGCCGTGGAGGCCCGGACAATGCCATCAAATCCGACAACCCGGTCGATCACCCGCTGAAGATCGGCGTTGGAACGGGCCACGAGGCGGCAGAACATGTCGCCCTGCCCGGTCGTGGTGTGCAGCTCCAGCACCTCCGGTACGGAGCTCAAATGCGTGCGCACGTCGACGCCTTGGCCCTGCTTGATCTCCAGCGTCGCGAACGCCGTGACGGGATAGCCGAGCGCCGCCGGATCCACGTCCGGGCCGAATCCGCGGATGACGCCATTCGACTGAAGCCGGTCGAGCCGCGCCTGCACCGTCCCGCGTGCCACGCCGAGCCGGCGCGATGCCTCCAGCACGCCGATCCGGGGCTCGCGCGCCAGGAGCACGATGAGCCGCCCGTCCAGATGATCGATCGCCACGGTCCGCCTCCGGGAGGGCACAGGGATGGTCACGATGTACAGATAGTCCGGCCATCATGGCCATCCGCTGGGCAGAATGCCCAGCGAATACGCGAACTGTTGCGCACCTTGCGAAGCGGCGGGAACCTTCGGACATGACTGAGACGATGCACAGCACCCCCGACACCTCCCGGCAGGCCGATCCCTTCCCGGTCAAGGGCATGGACGCGGTCGTCTTCGCGGTCGGCAACGCCAAGCAGGCCGCGCACTACTACTCGACCGCGTTCGGCATGAAGCTGGTCGCCTACTCCGGACCGGAGAACGGCAGCCGCGAGACGGCCAGTTACGTACTGACCACCGGCTCCGCCCGCTTCGTCTTCACCTCCGTCATCAAGCCGGCCACGGACCACGGCCGCTTCCTCGCCGAGCACGTGGCCGAGCACGGCGACGGTGTCGTCGACCTGGCCATCGAGGTCCCCGACGCCCGCGCCGCGTACGCCTACGCGGTCGGGCACGGCGCTCTCGGCCTGACCGAGCCGCACGAGGTGAAGGACGAGCACGGCACGGTCGTCCTGGCCGCCATCGCCACGTACGGCAAGACCCGGCACACCCTCGTCGAGCGCGGCGGCTACGACGGCCCCTACCTCCCCGGCTACGCAGCGGCCGCCCCCATCGTCGAGCCGCCCGCCAAGCGCACCTTCCAGGCCATCGACCACTGCGTCGGCAACGTCGAGCTCGGCCGGATGAACGAGTGGGTCGGCTTCTACAACAAGGTCATGGGCTTCACCAACATGAAGGAGTTCGTGGGCGACGACATCGCCACCGAGTACTCCGCACTCATGTCCAAGGTGGTGGCCGACGGCACGCTCAAGGTCAAGTTCCCGATCAACGAGCCGGCCGTCGCCAAGAAGAAGTCCCAGATCGACGAGTACCTGGAGTTCTACGGCGGCGCCGGCGTCCAGCACATCGCGCTCGCCACCAACGACATCGTCGCCTCCGTGAAGGCGATGCGCGCGGCCGGTGTCCAGTTCCTCGACACCCCGGACTCCTACTACGACACGCTCGGCGAGTGGGCGGGCGAGACCCGGGTGCCCGTGGAGACCCTGCGCGAGCTGAAGATCCTGGTCGACCGCGACGAGGACGGCTACCTGCTGCAGATCTTCACCAAGCCGGTCCAGGACCGGCCCACCGTGTTCTTCGAGATGATCGAGCGGCACGGCTCGATGGGCTTCGGAAAGGGCAACTTCAAGGCCCTGTTCGAGGCGATCGAGCGCGAGCAGGAGCGGCGCGGCAACCTCTGATCCCAGGCGCGCCCCGGTCGGGGCGCGGGCGACCACCACGGGCGGGCCGGATTCCGGCCCGCCCGTCGGCGTCGCGTCAGTGGCCGGCAGCCGGCGAGTGCTTGGCGGACGGCTTCGCCGGGGTGTGCGGGGCGCTGCCGGCACCCCCCGCGGCGGACTTCCGCGGAGCAGGCTCCGCCTTCTGCCCCTGCGGCCCCGCCGCGGCAGCCGGAGCCTGCCCGGAACCCCCGGCGGGCGCCGCAGGCTCCACCGGATCGGGCTCGGGCGCGGGGGGCTGCGCGGGGTCGGGCGCCGGCGGCGGGGCCGGCTGCATGTCCTGCGGGCCACCCGCAGGCGGCGTCCCCAGGGTGTCCAGCGCCTCCTGCGCCAGGGGTGCGTCCAGCGGCGAGAACTTCGGGTTCGTACGCAGCGCCTCCTCCAGATGGCGGCGGGCCGGACCGAAGTCGTTCAACGCCCGCTGGACCATACCCAGGTGGTACGCGTACGACGCGTTCTGGCCGCCCGAGTCGACCGCCTTCTGCGCGTACTCCAGAGCCGAGGCCGAATCGCCCGAGCGGTGCAGTGCCCAGCCCAGCGCGTCGGACACGGCCGCGCTGTGGTGCCCGCGGTCCCACTCCGACTGCAATTGCTCCACCGCGGCGTTCGCATCCCCGTGCGCCGCCTCGAACCGGCCGAGGAGCAGCGCGTCGTCCACCCCCTGGCTCCCGGCACCGGCCAGCGCCTTGCGCAGCCGCGCGTACTGGTTGACGGAGTCGCCGTCCAGACCGAGCGACTCGTACAACTCGCCCAGTTCCAGCAGGTATTCGGGGCGGGGGGACTTGGCGATGGCCGCCTGGTAGTCCCGCAGCGCCTCGTCGGTGCGGCCGAGGGCCGCCAGCGCACGCGCCCGTCCCGCGAGGGACGGGTGATGGGCGCCGTCGGTGCGCAGCGCGGCCCCGTACTGGGCCACGGCCTCCTCCGGCTCGCCCCGCTCCCAGGCCAGCTCGCCCAGCCGGGACAGACAGGCCGCCTTCTCCGCGGGCGTCCCCGCCCGGCCGGCCGCGTCCTGCGCGGTGGCGAGCGCGTCCTCGCGCCAGCCGCGGTCCCGGTACATCTCCGCCGTCCGGCCCAGCGACGGGACGCCCGACCGCAGCGCCGCGTATTTCTCCACCGCCGTGGTCGCCGACTTGAGGTCGCCGAGGCCGTTGTACGCGTCGATCAGCTCCGGGTACACCGCCCACTGCTTCGGCTGCCGGGACCGTACCGTCTCGCCCCACTTCTTCGCCGTGGTGAAGTCGTGCCTGGCGTTGGCGAGCGAGGCGAGACCCACCCAGGCCGCCTCGTTCCCCCGGTCGCCCGGCTGCACGTTCAGCGACCGTTTCAGCGCCTGCTCGGCCCGGGTGTAGTACGCCGCGTCCGCGGCGCGCCGGCCCCACTCCACGTACGCCGACCCCAGCACCGCCCACGACTGCGCGTCCGAGGGGTGGGTGCCCACCCACTTCTGCCGGTCCCCGATGAGCGCCGTCAGATCGGAGAGCGAGGCGGGGGAGCCGGCCGTCGTGGCCGTCATCGCCCGGGACACAGGACCGGGGAGCGGTGGCGCGGCGTCCTTGTCCTCGTCGGGCACGGCGACCACCGCACCCGTCACCAGCACCGCACCCGCCACCGCGCCGAACGCGGCCCGGCGCAGGGTCGTGCGCATCGAGGCGGGCGGCGGCTCGGCCAGAGACACGGGGTCCGGCGGCAAGGGGGGAGGGGATTCACAGGGCGGGGCGTACGCGGTGTCGGGGGAGTGGTCCGACCCGGGGGCCGCCGGGGGCTGCTGCGGAGTGACGTCCATGCCGATCACTCTGCGTCAGTACGAAGATCGCACCGCGTCTTATGAAGGCTGCCGCATACGGGTTCACACCAATGGGCCCGGGTGCCAGTCTTGGATCATGGACGATCTTCTCGAACTACTGCGTGCGGGGCTGCCGGCCGAGTCCCTGATCACCGATCCGGACATCACCGCCTCCTACGCCAACGACATGGCGAGCTTCTGCGAGGCGGGCACCCCGGCCGTGGTCGCCCTCCCACGCACCGTCGAGCAGGTCCAGCACATCATGCGCACCGCCACCGCGCTGCGCGTCCCGGTCGTCCCCCAGGGAGCCCGCACGGGCCTGTCGGGCGCCGCCAACGCCTCCGACGGCTGCATCGTGCTCTCCCTGGTCAGGATGGACCGGATCCTGGAGATCAGCCCCGTCGACCGGATCGCCGTGGTGGAGCCGGGCGTCATCAACGCGGTGCTGTCCCGGGCGGTCAACGAGCACGGGCTGTACTACCCGCCGGACCCCTCCAGCTGGGAGATGTGCACCATCGGCGGCAACATCGGCACCGCGTCCGGCGGGCTGTGCTGCGTGAAGTACGGGGTCACCGCCGAATACGTCCTCGGCCTCGACGTCGTCCTCGCGGACGGACGCCTCCTCAGCACCGGCCGCCGCACCGCGAAGGGCGTCGCCGGATACGACCTCACCCGGCTCCTCGTCGGCTCCGAGGGCAGCCTCGGGATCGTCGTCAAGGCCGTGCTCGCGCTCAAGCCGCAGCCGCCCCGGCAGCTCGCCCTGGCCGCCGAGTTCCCCAGCGCGGCGAGCGCCTGCGACGCGGTCTGCCGGATCATGGAGCGGGGGCACACCCCGTCACTCCTCGAACTGATGGACCGTACAACAGTCCGTGCCGTCAACAAGATGGCGAACATGGGCCTCCCCGACTCCACCGAGGCGCTCCTGCTCGCCGCCTTCGACACTCCCGACCCCGCGGCCGATCTGGCCGCCGTCGCCGAGCTCTGCACGGCCGCCGGCGCCACCGAGGTCGTCCCCGCCGACGACGAGGCCGAGTCCGAAATGCTGCTCCAGGCCCGGCGGATGTCGCTCACCGCCCTGGAGACCGTCAAGTCCGCCACGATGATCGACGACGTGTGCGTCCCGCGCTCCAGGCTCGGCGCCATGCTGGAGGGCACCGCGGCCGTCGCAGAGAAGTACGACCTCACCATCGGCGTGTGCGCCCACGCGGGCGACGGCAACACCCACCCCGTCGTCTGCTTCGACCACACCGACGCCGACGAGTCCCGGCGGGCCCGCGAGTCCTTCGACGAGATCATGGCGCTCGGCCTCGAACTCGGCGGCACGATCACGGGCGAACACGGCGTGGGCGTACTCAAGAAGGAGTGGCTCGCCCGGGAACTCGGCGAGGTGAGCGTCGAACTGCACCGGGGGATCAAGCAGGCCTTCGACCCGCTGGGGCTGCTCAACCCGGGCAAGGTGTTCTGACCGCGCCCCCGCGGGCATCTCAACTCTCCCCGTCCTGCGACTCGTCCGACGGCCAGGGGTCGCTCATCCACAGGTCGTCGGCCGGCAGCGGCGCCAGCAGCTCGGCGAGGCCCTCGTCGATGCCGAGCCGCCCGCTCTCCGTACCGGGCGGAACCACCACCAGCGTCCGCTCCACCCAGGTGGCCACCGCGACCGACGGCACCTCCAGCAGGGCGTTGCCGTCGGGCGAGGTCAGCGCCACACAGATGACGCTGCGGCGGTCGACCTTGGTCGGCCAGATCCGCACGTCCCCGTGCCCGCACGGCCGGAACACGCCCTCCACCAGCAGATCGCGGGCGAACGTCCAGTAGACGGGGGCGTCCGAGCCGATGTGGAAGGTGATGTGCACGGCGTACGGGTCCTGGGTGCGATACGTCAGCCGGGCGGGCACGGGGATGCTGCGCTCGGGCGACAGGACCAGCTTGAGCTCCAGCTCGCGTTCCACGACGGTGTCCATGAGGCGTCCTTTCCAGGCCTGTGAGCCGGTCCCACGACCGGCCTGCACAGGGAGAGAGCGCCCTGCCCGCCATCCATTACGCGACTTCGGGAAAAAATTTCGGGGTGACCGGAAAGTGTCCCAAACACCCGGACGGGCCCGGGGGTACGCGGGCGTCTGATAGATGTGGACCCTTGTATGAGGACCGGCTCCCCCCAACTGCCGGCCGGTCCAAAGCCTCGAAGAGATACGGGACCACGGTGATGAGCGCCCCAACCCCGGCACCCGGTGACGAAAGCCCCCGCGAGGGGTACTACCCCGACCCGTCCATTCCCGGATACGTCCGGTACTGGAACGGCGCTTCGTGGGTGCCGGGCACCAGCAGGCCCGCCCCGCAGGGGGGCGAGGCGATGCCCGCGGCACCCACCGCGGAGGCGGCAGGACCGCAGCAGCCCGGCCCCGCCCCGGTGGACGAGACAGGTCCGCTCTTCTTCGACGAGGAGCCGCTCGACGACGCCGGCCGGCCCGAACCGTCGACCGCCTGGCAGGCCGATGTCTCCCGGCAGAACGGCTTCGGCGGCGAGCGCGACCGCCGGGTCTCCTGGGGCGGCACCGGACAGCCCCCGCAGCAGGGCGGACAGCCGGAGCCCGGCCCCGGTCCGCGTACGCCCGCGAGCGGTGCCCCGGCGGCCGACACGCCCGACCGCTCCCCGGCCGTCCGTTCCTCCGGCGACCGTTCCCCGGCCGTCCGCACCCCCGCAGCCGATACCCCGGCCGACCGCACGCCGGCCGACCCCCGCAGCCCCGTGCGGCCGGAGCCCGCAGACGGCGCGCTGCCGGGCATGCGGGACGGCGGCGACGGAGCCGAGAACACCGTCGCCATCCGGGTCGCCCGCCCCGGCCGCCCCGGCGGCGGCGACCGGGACACCGGGCACCCGCCCGCCGACGGCACGGTCGCGATCCGCGCCCTGGGCCCGGGCCGCACGCCGCCGGCCCCGCGCGACGCGGAACAGCCGCCCGCCGACGGGACGATGACGATCCGCGCGATCGGCCCCGGCGCCGCTGCGGCCTCCCCCCGATCCTCCGGGCCCGCCGCACCGGCCTCCCCCCGGCCCTCCACGCCCGCTCCGGGGCCCGCGCGGCAGGATCCGGCCGCCCAGGACCCGGCCCGGCTCAACAGCCCGCCGGCGCCCGGCCCCGGCGCCGCCTCCTGGGCCCAGCAGGGCCCGCAGCAGGCCGGGCCCGAGCAGACCGCCCTGCCGCGGGCGCCCGCGCAGCAGCGGCCCGCCTTCCCTCAGCAGTCCCAGGCAGCTCAGCAATCCCAGCCGGACCAGCCCGTCGTGCCCTGGAAGCCCCCGGTCGACGACCACTTCCAGCAACTCGCCGCCGCCCGGACGTCGGCCCGGCCGGCCGCGCTCGGCAAGCGGTTCGCCGCCCGGCTCATCGACACCGTCGTCCTGTCCGCACTGGTCGGCGCCGTCGCCGTACCCCTCGCGACACAGGCCGCGGACCACATCGACGAGAAGATCGACGCGGCCAAGGTGTCCGGCGAGACGGTCACCGTCTGGCTGCTGGACTCCACCACGGCCGGACTGGCCGCCGCGGTCCTCGGCGCCTTCCTGGTGCTCGGCGTCCTCCTGGAGGCGCTGCCGACCGCGAAGTGGGGCCGTACGCTCGGCAAGAAGCTCTGCGGGCTCGACGTACAGGACATCGAATCCCGCGAGGCGCCCACCTTCGGCGCCGCGCTGCGCCGCTGGCTGGTCTACGGCGTGCTGGGTGTCCTGGTGATCGGGGTCGTCAACGTGCTGTGGTGCCTGATCGACAAGCCGTGGCGCCAGTGCTGGCACGACAAGGCGGCCCGCACCTTCGTGGCCGGCTGAGCGGGCCCCTGCCCCCGGGTCGGGAACGGACCCGCACGGCTGACGGCTCATCGGGTGAGGGCCGTCGGACGGTTTCCGTTCCCCCGAACGCACCTGAGCCGTTGCGGGGGCCTGTGCGGCGGGGTGCACTGCCCCCATGAGCAACGATCAGCCGACGTCCGGTCAGCCGCCCGAGGACGACCCGTTCCTCAAGAAGCCGCACGAGCCCCAGCCGCCGTCATCGGGTTCGCCCTACGACAGCGCGCCGCCACCTCCGCCGTACGATCCCGGCCCCTACGGCGGAGGTGGGTTCGGAGGCGCGGATCCGCTCGCGGGCATGCCACCGCTCGCCGAGCCCGGCAAGCGCATCCTGGCCCGGCTGATCGACTTCCTGATCATCTCGATCCCGCTGTACCTCATCTCGCTGCCCTGGGGCGGCGCGGTGGAGGTGTCGAACAACGACAACGGAAACGACGACGTGGGCGACATCTTCGCCCAGACGTACAGCGGCCATCAGCTGCTCTGGTCGCTGATCGGCCTGGTGATCTACGTCGGCTACGACACGTACTTCACGCACAAGGACGGCCGGACCCTCGGCAAGCGGCTGCTGAAGCTGCGGGTCGCGATGCTCAACGACGGCAGTGTGCCGGACACCGGGAGCTCGTTCCTGCGGGCCGTGGTGCTGTGGCTCCCGGCGCTGCTGTGCTGCCCGTGCCTGTGGTGGCTGATCAACATCGTGCTGATGTTCACGGACAAGCCGTACCGGCAGGGGCTGCAGGACAAGGCGGCCAAGACGGTGGTGGTGACCACCAACACCTGAGGGCTGTCCGGTGGATCAGGGGCGGATCGGCCCGGGAGGGCGTGTCGGCACTCTCCCGGCCCGGTCGGCTGTCAGCGCCGCAGCGAGTGCTCGCGTGCGGCCGGGATCCTGCGCTGTACGTGATCGAGGGAGCGGCCCTCGGGTCCGGCGGCGGGGCGGGTGCCCCGGTGTGCGGGCACCGTGGCTCCCGTCGTCGCTCCTGCCGTCCGCCGGCGCGCCGGGGCGGGCACGGTGACGGCCACCAGCAGGCCGAGCGCGAGCGCGACCGTACCGATCACGGCGATGCCGAGGTCCGAACTGGTGCGGGACAGCAGCAGCATGGCGAGGGTCGAGAAGACGACGGTGACCGAACCGTAGGAGAGCTGTGCAGCTGTAGGACGCGGCATGGCGTTATCCGTCCTCGGGACGTCGGATGGGCGGTCTCTCAACACGGTCGCACTGTCAAGCGACTCTACGACGGTGGATGCCCTGGCGGAACGTGTAGTAAGCATGACCTAACCCACAGTGCCGGAGCACGGGGGGCGCACGGAGTCATTCTCTGTTCCAATTGAGGGCTTCGGCGCGCCGGTTGGCCGCGGAGCACTCGTCCGGATAACGGAAATGTCCTCCTGCATAGTGCACTTGGTCTGTTCAAGTCAAGGTCTGTCTTTTCTCACGTAACTCCGGTCGAATGTCGTCACTTGTGACGCGTTTCCGCGCGCGGCCCCTTCACACTCCCAGGCCGCAGCCGCGGGCGCCGGGGAGGACTGCATCACGTGATCATTAAGAGACGGGCGCTTCGCACCGGAGCGGTTGTCGTGGCCATGGCCGCGACCGCCGCAACCGCATCCGCCTTCGCCACCGCTCAGGCTGATGACAAGGCGTCAGGAACCGCCGCCACCAGCATCGACCGCCGGGACCCGGGGTCGGCCGAGGGCGACGCGCACAACCTGGAGGGCCCGTTCAGCAAGCAGCAGGACGCTCAGCGTCAGGCCGCCCTGGAACAGGTCATATCCGGCGACAAGAAGGTGTCCGCGCGCAGCGGCTCCAACGTCGTCAAGCTCGACACCAACAAGTACGTCGAGCTCGGCCGGGAGAAGACCGACAAGATCTTCACCATCCTGGTGGAGTTCGGCGACAAGGTCGACAACACGACCACGTACGACCCGGACGGCGACGGCCCCAAGCCGCCCGTCCCGAAGTACGGCGGCACGCCCGGACCGGCGCACAACAAGATAGCCGAGCCGGACCCCAAGAAGGACAACAGCACCGCCTGGCAGGCCGATTACAACCAGGCCCACTTCCAGGACCTGTACTTCGGTGAGGGTGCCGGCAAGGACTCGCTCAAGACCTACTACGAGAAGACGTCCTCCGGGCGCTACTCGGTCGACGGCGAGGTCTCCGACTGGGTCAAGGTCCCGTACAACGAGGCGCGTTACGGCTCGAACTACTGCGGTTCGACCAACTGCTCCAACGCCTGGGACATGATCAAGGACGGCGTGACCGCCTGGGCCGCCGACCAGAAGGCCAAGGGCCGTACGCCCGAGCAGATCAAGACCGATCTCGCCCAGTACGACCAGTGGGACCGTTACGACTACGACAACGACGGCGACTTCAACGAGCCGGACGGCTACATCGACCACTTCCAGGTCGTGCACGCCGGTGAGGACGAGTCGGCCGGCGGCGGCGTCGAGGGCACCAACGCCATCTGGGCGCACCGCTGGTACGCCTACGGCACGGACGCCGGCGCGACCGGCCCGGCCGAGAACAAGGCCGGCGGCACCCAGATCGGTGACACCGGCGTCTGGGTCGGCGACTACACCGCACAGCCCGAGAACGGCGGCCTGGGCGTCTTCGCCCACGAGTACGGCCACGACCTCGGTCTGCCGGACCTCTACGACACCACCAACACCGCCGAGAACTCGGTCGGTTTCTGGTCCCTGATGTCGGCCGGCTCCTGGCTCGGCACCGGTAAGAACAGCATCGGTGACCTGCCCGGCGACATGACCGCCTGGGACAAGCTCCAGCTGGGCTGGCTCAACTACGGCGAGGCCAAGGCCGCGACGAAGTCCACCCACAAGCTGGGCGTGTCCGAGTACAACACCAAGGACAAACAGGCGCTCGTCGTCACGCTGCCCGACAAGGCCGTCACCACCTCTGTCACGGAGCCCGCGGAGGGCGCCAAGCAGTGGTGGAGCGACATGGGTGACAACCTCAGCAACACCCTGTCCCGCCCGGTCGACCTGACCGGCAAGTCCAAGGCCTCCCTCGACCTCGCCGGCTGGTGGGACATCGAGGCGGACTACGACTACCTCTACACCGAGGTGTCCGAGAACGGCGGAACCAGCTGGACCGCGATCGACGGCACCGCCGACGGCAAGGCGATCCCGCGCGACGCCAGTGACAAGCCGGCCCTGACCGACGTCTCCGGCAAGTACCAGAAGCTCTCGTACTCGCTGGACGCCTACGCGGGCAAGAAGATCGACATCCGCTTCCGCTACGCCACCGACGGCGGCGCGGGCGGCGTGGGCTTCGCGGCCGACACCATCGCGGTCAACGCGGACGGTGCCGCGCTCTTCACGGACAACGCCGAGGGCGACGACAACGGCTGGACCGCGAAGGGCTTCTCGCGGGTCGGCAAGTCGTTCACCAAGGACTACCCGCAGTACTACCTCGCGGAGAACCGCCAGTACGTCAGCTACGACCAGACCCTCAAGGTCGGCCCGTACAACTTCGGCTTCTCCAACACCCGTCCGGACTGGGTCGAGCACTTCCCGTACCAGAACGGTCTGCTCATCTGGCTCTGGGACACCTCCCAGAAGGACAACAACGTCTCGGTCCACCCGGGCCAGGGCCTGATCCTGCCGGTCGACGCGCACGCCAAGCCGCTGAAGTGGTCGGACGGCACGGTCATCCGCAACAAGATCCAGCCCTTCGACGCCCCGTTCAGCTGGTACCCCACCGACGGCTTCACGCTGCACAACGGTGACGTGGCCACGAAGATCAAGCCGCAGCTCGGCGTGCCGGCCTTCGACGACCACAAGGGAACCTACTGGTACAAGGAGAACAAGACCGGAAGCGTTCAGGTCGCTGACACCAACACCAAGATCTCGATCATCAGCGAGCCGCTCAGCGGCGACACGATGACCGTCCAGGTTGGTGCCTCGAAGAAGTAATCCGTTATCACCGCAGGTCACAGCATGATCGGCCGTCGCCCTCTAGCGGGCGGCGGCCGATCGTGTTTAGGTGCCTCTTGTTCCGTTTCTTATTGACACCACGTCTTACGGGGGAGCTCGGAGTATGGCCGGCGGAGGATTCAGCAAGTTGCCGAACGGCAGCGTGGTCGTCGCGATCACCCTGTCGAGTCCGGCGCAGAGCGTGGGACCGGACACCCCGGTACGCGTACTCGTGCACGCGGTGAACCGGGCCCGCGCACTGACCCGGCTGCGCAATCTGGGACTGCGCGCCGTCTACCTCCGAGGCAACGCCGAACCGCCCACCCCGGACGAGATCACCGCCGTCCTGCACCACCCGGACGGCCTGCTCTGGCGCGCGAGACCCGAGCGGGCGCAGGAGCTCTGGCACCCGATCCAGGCGCTCCTGAGGCCCGCCCTGCCGGCCCGGCAGAGCTGACCGCTCCGACGGCTCAGACCACCGGCTTGCCGGTGAGCACCACGCCCGCGCCCCGGAGCTCCGTCAGCGCCCGGTCCGTCGTCGCCTCGGAGACGCCCGCGGTCAGATCGAGCAGGACATGCGTGGCGAAGCCCTCACGGACCGCGTCCAGCGCGGTGGCCCGGACGCAGTGGTCGGTCGCGATGCCGACCACGTCGACCGCGTCGACCCCGCGGTCGCGCAGCCACTCGGCCAGCGTCACACCGTTCTCGTCCAGGCCCTCGAAGCCGCTGTACGCGGCGGCGTAGGCACCTTTGTCGAAGACCGTGTCGATGGCGCCGGAGGCGACCGCGGGCGCGAAATTGGGGTGGAAGCCCACCCCCTCCGTCCCGGCCACGCAGTGCGCCGGCCAGGAGTGCTCGAAGTCCGGCGCCTGCGAGAAGTGGTCGCCGGGGTCGATGTGATGATCACGGGTGGCCACCACGTGCCGGTAGCCCGGCTGGGCGTCACCGATCAGATCGGTGATGGCGGCGGCGACATCCGCGCCCCCCGTCACCGCGAGGCTGCCGCCCTCACAGAAGTCGTTCTGAACGTCCACGACGATCAAGGCGCGGTGCATGGCGGGTGTCCTTAGGTGGGGGAGAGGGAGGAGAGGCGGTTACGGGGGTGACACCGAGCCTAGAGACTCGGCCACCCCTTAGGGAGAGGCGCGGCCATATCAAGCGCGTCGGGCAAAACCAAGCCCGTCCGGCACATCGAGCCCATCGGGCCAACCAAGCCCGTCCGGCGCTTGAGGACAAAGCGGCCACCGGGCGCCCCCGGCACCTCGCACCGCACCTCGCCCCCTCACACGTACAACGTGGGCAGCACCGGCTCACCCCGCGACAACTGCATCGCGGACATCGGCAGCCCCGCCCGCGCCGCGATATGCCGCTCACGCGCCGCATCCAGCGGCTCCCGCGCGGCCGCGACCACCTCACCGTCCCGGACCAGCTCGACCAGCAGCTGCCGGTCGGCCAGCTCCGGCGGCACGGGACCGGTCCCGATCACCTCGGCCTCGGCCACCCCGTCCTCGTCCAGCGGGCGCGCCGCCCACTTGCGGCCACCGATCGAGGTCTTCGCGCCCAGCGACTTCTTCGCCACCGGCCGCAGCGGGTCCGCCGGATCGGCGGAGCCGGCTCGGGCGACCAGCTTGTAGACCATCGAGCAGGTCGGCTGCCCGCTGCCGGTCACCAGCTGGGTGCCCACCCCGTACGCGTCCACCGGCGCGGCGGCCAGCGAGGCGATGGCGTACTCGTCCAGGTCCGAGGTCACCACGATCTTCGTACCCGTCGCACCCAGCTCGTCCAGCTGCTGGCGCACCCGGTGTGCGACCAGCAGCAGGTCGCCGGAGTCGATCCGTACCGCCCCGAGCTCCGTCCCGGCGACCTCGACCGCGGTACGGACCGCTGCCGTGACGTCGTACGTGTCGACCAGCAGCGTCGTGTCGCGCCCCAGTGAGTCGACCTGGGCCCGGAACGCGTCGCGCTCGGAGTCGTGCAGCAGGGTGAAGGCGTGGGCGCTCGTCCCGACGGTCGGGATGTTGTAGCGGAAGCCCGCGGCGAGGTCGGATGTGGTGTCGAAGCCGCCGATGTACGCGGCGCGGGCCGAGGCCACCGCCGACAGCTCATGGGTGCGTCGTGCACCCATCTCGATCAGCCCGCGGCCGCCCGCCGCCGCCGACATCCGTGAGGCGGCGGCGGCGATGGCCGAGTCGTGGTTGAGGATCGAAAGGATCACCGTCTCCAGCAGCACGCATTCGGCGAAGGAGCCCTCGACGCGCAGGATCGGCGAGCCGGGGAAGTACACCTCGCCCTCCGGGTAGCCCCAGATGTCCCCGCTGAAGCGGTAATCGGCCAGATAGGCGAGCGTCGGCCCGTCGACGACGTTCTGGTCGCGCAGGAAGGTGAGCATCTCGTCGTCGAAGTGGAAGTTCTCGACGGCGTCCAGAACCCGCCCGATGCCCGCGACGACGCCGTAGCGCCGCCCCTCGGGCAGCCGGCGGGTGAACGCCTCGAAGACCGAGCGCCGGTCGGCGGTGCCGGCCTTCAGCGCGGCCTGCACCATCGTGAGCTCGTACTGGTCGGTGAAGAGCGCTGTCGAGGGCACACCGACCCGTCGCCCAAGGTCCGCAGAGTTCATGCCGGGGATGCTACCCCTATTTCGTCAAAGTGACGAGATGGGGGTGCCGGGCCCGCCACGATGCCGGGGCCGTTTGTGCGATGACCCCTCCCGGGTGGCAGCATGGGGTAGGTGAGCGTCGCCCCCGTAGAGATCGAACGTCCCGAATCGGCCGAGGAGAACCTCGTTGTCCCCGAGCCCGACGTCCCCTGGGTGACGCTGGTCCACAACGACCCGGTCAACCTCATGAGCTATGTGACCTATGTCTTCCAGGCCTATTTCGGCTATTCCAAGGACAAGGCGCACAAGCTGATGCTCGACGTCCATCAGAAGGGGCGCGCCGTCGTCTCCAGCGGCAGCCGCGAGGAGATGGAACGCGACGTCCAGGCCATGCACGGCTACGGGCTGTGGGCCACACTCACCCAGGACCGCAACTAGCGGCTCGCCGCAGCGGCACCCGCACCGCACCGACGTCCCCGCCCGACCACCATCGGAGTCAACCCATGGCCGGCCACTTCGAGGCCACCCCCGGCGGCGGCGCGGCCGTCGCGCTCGACGAGGTGGAGATCGCGATCCTGCGCTCCCTCGCCGTCCAGCTGCTGGAGCTCATCGGCCCCGGCGACGAACCCGCCGAGGGCGAGGACCCGCTCGCCGCGCTCTTCACCGAAGGCCCCAGCGAGCCGCCCAGCGACCCGGCCGTGGCGCGGCTCTTCCCGGAGGCCTACGGCGACGAGGACAGCGAACTGCGAGCCGCGTCCGCCGAGTTCCGCCGCTTCACCGAGAACGACCTGCGCACCCGCAAGCGCGACGACGCCCTGGTCGTCGTCCGTACTCTCGACGCGCTCACGCCCGCCGACGACAGCGGCGCCGTACTCGGGCTCACCGCCGACGAGTGCCGCAGCTGGCTGGGCTCCCTCAACGACCTGAGGCTGACCATCGGCACCCGGCTGGAGGTCTCCGACGAGGACGGCGGCGAGGACGGCTCGCTCTACCGGCTGCCCGACAGTGATCCGCGCAAGCCCATGGTCATGGCCTATCTCTGGCTCGGCGCACTCCAGGAAACGCTTGTCGAGACCCTGATGCCGTAACCCGGCGCATACGCGCCACCGCATCGTGTTCGCTCAACGGACGCTCAAATCCAAATAACGATCACGTCACCTGATCGGCCTTCTTTGCAGTGAGCTGGACCCCGTTGTCCGCTTTTTCCTGTGGTGTGCGCCACATAATGTCCGGTGGATCACCGAGGTGCCCGTGATAAATCTTCACGACCACTCGGGGGACGCCACCCCTGTTTCCCGAGGGCGCTAAGAACCGGCAACAGCCGGTGGCACTCCATCCATATCCGGGGGGATCAGGACCTGATCCGCAGCCGCAAGGCTCGGATCGGCGTGGAGAAAGGCGCACCACATGACATCGGCAAAGGTCGACCAGGGACAGGAGGACCCGCAGGCCGCGGCCGCGGGCACCACCTCTGCCGAGGGCTACCAGCGCGCCCTCGGCGCACGCCAGATCCAGATGATCGCGATCGGCGGCGCCATCGGCACCGGCCTCTTCCTCGGTGCCGGCAAGGCCATCGCCAAGGCCGGACCCAGCCTCATCCTCGCCTATGCCATCGCGGGCCTGGTGATCTTCTTCATCATGCGGGCGCTCGGCGAACTCCTCATGTACCGCCCGGTCACGGGCTCCTTCTCGGAGTACGCCCGCGAATTCATCGGGCCCTTCGCCGGATTCGTCACCGGCTGGACCTACTGGCTTTTCTGGGTGGTCACCGGAATCACCGAAGTCACCGCAGCGGCCCAGTACATGACGTTCTGGTTCGACATTCCGCAATGGGTGTCCGCACTGATCTTCACGATCATTCTGTACGGCGTGAACCTGATCTCCGTGAAGCTCTTCGGCGAGCTCGAATTCTGGTTCTCCATGGTCAAGGTCACCGCCATCATCGGCATGATCCTCATCTGCGCCGGAATCCTCACCCTCGGCTTCTCCGACGCCGGTGACACCGCGACCGTCACCCACCTCTGGGCCGACGGCGGATTCTTCCCGCACGGCATCAAGGGCACCCTGATGACCCTGCAGATCGTGATGTTCGCCTTCCTCGCCGTCGAACTCGTCGGCGTCACCGCGGGCGAGTCCAAGGACCCGAAGACCGTCCTGCCCAAGGCCATCAACACCGTGCCGTGGCGCATCGCCGTCTTCTACGTCGGCGCGCTCATCATGATCCTCTCGGTGGTCCCCTGGACCGAGTTCTCACCGGGCGTCTCCCCGTTCGTCGAGGCCTTCGAGAAGATGGGCCTCGGCCTCGGCGCGGGCATCGTCAACTTCGTCGTCCTGACCGCGGCACTCTCCTCCTGCAACTCCGGCATGTACTCCACCGGCCGCATGCTGCGCGACCTCGCGCTCAACGGACAGGGCCCGAAGTTCTTCACCCGGCTGACCAGGAGCGGCACCCCGCTCGTCGGCACCACCGTCTCGGCCGCCCTCATGCTCGTCGGCGTCTGGATCAACTACCAGTGGCCCGGCGACGCCTTCACCTACGTCGTCTCCTTCGCCACCATCTCCGGCATGTGGGCCTGGATCATGATCCTGATCAGCCAGATCCGCTACCGCCGGCTGGCCGACCGCGGAGTCCTCCCGCAGTCCGCCTTCCGGGCCCCCGGAGCCCCGTACACCAGCGTCTTCGCCCTCGCCTTCCTCGGCCTGGTCATCGTCATGATGGGCATCGACAAGGACACCAGGATCTCGCTGTACTGCGCACCCCTGTGGGCCCTGATCCTCGGCGTCTCGTACCTGGTCCTCAAGGCCCGCAACCCCGGGAACAAGGCCTTCGCCGGCCGCTGAACCCACTGGCGCATCCCCCGGACGGTCAGCCGCCCCAAGGGCCGCGTCCACGATACGGGCCGCCGTGTACCACTCCTCGGTACGCGGCGGCCCGCCGTCCTATCCTGGCGCCATGCTGACCATCACCCAGGCGCTGTACGACCAGATCGTCGCGCACTCCCGCGCCGACCACCCCGACGAGGCGTGCGGCGTGGTCGCCGGGCCGGCCGGAACCGGCCGCGCCGAACGCTTCATCCCCATGCTCAACGCGGCCCGCTCACCCACGTTCTACGAATTCGACTCGGCCGACCTCCTCAAGCTCTACCGCGACATGGACGACCGCGACGAGGAACCCGTGATCGTCTACCACTCGCACACGGCGACCGAGGCCTACCCCTCCCGTACCGACGTCACCTATGCCAACGAACCAGGCGCCCACTACGTCCTCGTATCGACCGCCGACGCCGACGGGGAGGGACCCTTCCAGTTCCGCTCGTACCGCATCGTGGACGGAGAGATCACCGAGGAGGACGTCGAGGTCGTCGACGCTTACACCGCCGTCTGACCGCGGCCGCCGGTACCCCGCGCACCGGCCGGACAGGGCCGCCGACCGCGGCCCTGTCCGCCTGTCGAACACCAATCGTCCATCAGGTGAGATCCCCTTCCGATTCCCGGGCCGGGAATCGATACGATGACCGCATGGTTCTCCATGACGTGAGCGACAAGACGCCGGGCATGCTGCTCGTGGCGCGCCTGCACGTCGACCTGTGCCGGCTCTCCAGCGCGATCTGTACGAACCACCGGGCCGCCGGCCGCGAGGCCTGAGCCCGGCCGAGGCCCGGCGCCGCCCGTCCGGGCCCCACCCACACACGCCCCACCCCTGCGCGGGGGCAGAGCCGCGCGCCCCACGCCCACCGCCACCACTCCGCTTCGACAGGAGCCCACGCCATGGCCATCGAGGTCCGCATCCCGACCATCCTCCGCACCTACACCGACGGCGCCAAGGCCGTCGAGGGCAACGGGGACACCCTCGCCGACCTCTTCACGGACCTGGAGAGCCGCCACACCGGCATCCGTGAGCGCATCGTCGACGGCGACCAGCTCCGCCGCTTCGTGAACGTCTACCTGAACGACGAGGACGTCCGCTTCCTCGACGGCATCTCCACCAAGCTCAGCGACGGCGACAACATCACCATCCTCCCGGCCGTCGCCGGTGGCATGAACTGATGCGCTACGACAGCCCGCTCGCCGCAGTGGGCAACACCCCGCTCGTCCGCCTGCCGCGGCTGTCACCGTCGGACGACGTCCGCATCTGGGCCAAGCTGGAGGACCGCAACCCCACCGGCTCGATCAAGGACCGCCCCGCACTCCACATGGTCGAGCAGGCCGAGAAGGACGGCCGGCTCACCCCCGGCTGCACCATCCTCGAACCCACCAGCGGCAACACCGGCATCTCGCTCGCCATGGCGGCCAAGCTCAAGGGCTACCGCATCGTCTGCGTCATGCCCGAGAACACCTCGCAGGAACGGCGCGACCTGCTCGCCATGTGGGGCGCCGAGATCATCTCCTCCCCGGCGGCGGGCGGCTCCAACACCGCCGTCCGCGTCGCCAAGGAACTGTCGGCGGAGCACCCGGACTGGGTGATGCTCTACCAGTACGGCAACCCCGACAACGCGGGCGCCCACTACGCCACCACCGGCCCGGAGATCCTCACCGACCTCCCGTCGATCACCCACTTCGTGGCGGGCCTCGGCACCACCGGCACGCTCATGGGCGTGGGCCGCTACCTGCGCGAGAACGTCGAAGGCATCAGGATCGTCGCCGCGGAACCGCGCTACGACGACCTGGTCTACGGCCTGCGCAACCTCGACGAGGGCTTCGTCCCCGAGCTCTACGACGCCTCGGTCCTCACCACCCGCTTCTCCGTCGGCTCGGCCGACGCCGTCACCCGCACCCGCGAACTCCTCCAGCAGGAGGGCATCTTCGCGGGCGTCTCCACCGGGGCCGCGCTGCACGCCGCGATCGGCGTGGGCAACAAGGCGGTCAAGGCCGGCGAGCGGGCCGACATCGTCTTCGTCGTCGCCGACGGCGGCTGGAAGTACCTGTCGACGGGGGTCTACACCGCGCCCACGACGGAGGCGGCGATCGAAACGCTGCAGGGCCAGCTCTGGGCATAGCCGCCCGCGCATTGCCTCCCCGGACGCCGGGGGCCAGGACCCGTACCCTG
>NZ_JBHVWF010000053.1:0-49060 GCF_042882365.1 Streptomyces sp. NPDC058221
CCGTAATCCCTGGTGGATCAGCGCGCGGCGTCAGATGCGGTGCATCGCAAGGCGCCGTAGCTGTCGTCGCGCGCCCGCCAGGGGTTACGGGACAGCCCTCAGGTACGCGGAACGGCATGGTGTCGAAACCGACGGTGGTCGTGCGGATACTCTTTGTCACCTCACTGATAGATCATCAGTACTTGAGGGGACATCTGAATGCACCGCATGCGCACCGTACTTGCCGCTCTCGGTATCACGGCCGGACTGATCACGGCCCCCGCTGCGAGCGCCGCGGCGAAGCCGCAGAACCGGCCGGCCGACGCCACGGTCCGGCACGAGCCCTGCACCGGCGAGTTCCACGACGACGCGCGGCTCGGCCCCCAGTGGCTGCCGAACAAGAACCAGGCCCCGGTGGGTCCGCTCCTGAAGGGCTACAAGCGCACCGGGGGACTGTCCCCGCAGGCCTTCCTGAAGAAGTACTGGGAGGGGCCCGCCGACTCCGGCAGCTGGAAGTACCCGCCCAACGACGGCTTCGGCGAGGTCAACGGCCAGATCGACAAGGAGCCGACGAAGCTGCGTCCCGGCCAGCGTCTGGACCGCTTCGGCTCGGAGTACGGCGGGTACCTGGCCCCCGCCGGTGACTCGTACGCCGAGCGGGCGCTGCCGCCGCAGAACCTCAACACCCGTGAAGCGGCCTTCCCCTGCGACTACCGGGTGTACAAGGTCGCCAAGCCCTTCTGGGTCTGGCAGGGCAGCATCGCCCCCTGGTTCGAGCAGTCGGGCGGCGGCCGGCAGATCAAGCTCGACGCGGTCTTCCTCGACCCGGGCCAGGGCGAGCGGCTGAACGTCAAGTGGCTGCTGGAGCACGACTATCTCGCTCCGGCCGGCGCGTAGGACCGGCGTGGAACGCCGGGAGCTGCGGGCAGCGCTGAGCGCGGCGGGAGTGGCCGACGGCTACTACCGCATCGAGGGAGTCCATGAGCCGGCTCCGACCCCGCCCGACTTCCTGTTCCTCCGGCAGGCATCCGACGGGGCCTGGGAGACCGGGGCGTACGAACGCGGCAGCTACGAGGTGATCGCCCGTCACCCGAGCGAACCGGCCGCCTGCGCCCACCTGTTCCACCTGCTCGTTCCGTAGCGCGCCGGCACCCGCGACGCACAGGCCGGCCGGACGGATCCCGTCCGGCCGGCCTGTGCGTCGTCAGCGGGGAATCCAGGCCCGCCACGTCTTCTCGTTCTCGGCCACCCACTTCTTCGCCGCGTCCTGGGGCGACATCTTCTGGTCGGCGATCATCATGGCCACCTTGTTCTGTTCCTCGGTGTCCCAGGAGAACTTCTTGAGGAACCGGGCCGCCTTCCCGCCGCTGCCCGCGAAGCGGGAGTTGAGGTACTTCTTCAGCGGCGTCTGCGGGTAGGCGCACGCGACCTTCTTCGCGTCGGCGTCGCAGCCGTCCTTGTACGCCGGCAGCTTCACCTCCGTCATCGGCACCTTCTCGAACAGCCACTGCGGCTTGTACCAGTAGGAGAGGAAGGGCTTCTTCTCCTTGGCGAACTGCTGGATCTGCGTGATCTGCGCAGCCTCCGAACCGGAGAACACGACCTGGTAGTCGAGGTCGAGGTTCTGCACCAGGGCCTTGTCGTTGGTGACGTACGACGGCGACCCGTCGAGCAACTGGCCCTTCCCGCCGCTCTCCGCCGTGCGGAACTCTTTGGCGTATTTGTTGAGGTTGTGCCAGTCGGTCACGTCGGGATGCTGCTTGGCGAAGTACGTCGGGACGAACCAGCCGATGTGGCCGGTGACCCCGAGCTCGCCGCCGGGGCTGATCGTCTTCTTGTCCTTGACGTACCTGGCCTCCTGGTCCGGATGACCCCAGTCCTCCAGGATCGCGTCCACCCGGCCCTGGCTGAGGGCGTCCCAGGCAGGCACCTCGTCGATCTGGACGGTGTCGACCCGGTAGCCCATCTCGTGTTCGAGGAGGTACTGGGCCACGGCGACGTTCGCCTGGGCGCCGACCCACGACTGCACGGACAGGGTCACGGTCTTCGCGCCCTGCACGTTGGCGAACGGCGAGGACTGCTGGGTCATGTCCGCAGCCCCGCAACCGGCCACGGCGACCAGCGCGGTGGCGGAGGCGAGGGCGATGAGTGGAGTGCGCGGACGAGCCATGTCAGGCCCCCTTTCCGAAGTGGCGTGCCGTCGGCTGGGTGACGCGGTCGAGCATCAGGCCGAGAAGGACGATCGCTGCGCCGGCGACCAGACCGGTCGCCAGGTCGCCCTGCGCGAGTCCGAACACCGCGGAGTAGCCGAGCGCACCGCCCCCGACGAGGCCGCCGATGACCACGACGGCGAGCACCAGGACGACGCCCTGGTTGACGGCGAGGAGCAGCGCGGGCCGTGCCAGTGGCAGCTGGACCTTCAGCAGCTGCTGGAAGCCCGTCGCGCCGAGGGAGCGCGAGGACTCCATCGTGACCGCGTCGACGCCGTTCAGGCCCTGGGTGGTGATGCGGACGACGGCGGGCAGCGCGTAGACGACCGCGGCGGCCACCGCGGGTGCACGGCCGACGCCGAACAGGGCGACGACGGGGATGAGATAGACGAACTGCGGCATCGTCTGGAAGACATCCAGCACCGGACGCAGCATCCGTTCCACCCGTTCGCTGCGGGAAGCGGCGACACCGACGGCGAAACCGACGACCAGGGTCACCACGACACCGGCCAGCACCTGCGAGAGCGTGTCGAGCGCCGGGTCCCAGACATCGAGCACTCCGACGGCGGCCATCGCGAGTACGGCGGTCACGGTGGTGCGCCAGGTGCCGATCAGCATGGCGAGCACGGCGACCAGCAGGAGCACGGCCCACCAGGGCAGCCACTGCAGTCCGTCACGCACCGGGTCAAGGATCCAGGTGGTGAAGTGTCCGGCCCAGTCCGCCGTGCCGCCGACGACCGGCACGCCGGAGTACAGGTGGTCGGTCATCCAGTCGACGGCCCGGTTGACGGGCTCGGCGACAGCCACCGTCCCGCCGTCCGGCCAGGTCGTCCCGGAGACGAGGCGCGCCACGACGGCGACGATCACGGTACCGGCCGCCGCGACGGCCCAGCCCAGCCGGGCGGAACCGGCCCGCGGCGCGGAGCCGATGTTGTTGCCGGCCGCGCCGGTGACCCGGTCGAGGACCACGGCGAGCAGCACGATCGGGATGCCGGCCGCGAGCGCGGCGCCGACATCGACGGAGGCGAGCGCCTGGTAGACGCGGTCACCGAGTCCGCCCGCACCGATCACGGAGGCGATCACGGCCATCGAGAGGGCCATCATGATCGTCTGGTTGAGGCCGAGCAGCAGTTCCCTGCGGGCCAGCGGGAGCCGGGCCGTCAGCAGCCGCTGCCGGCCGGTGGCACCGAGCGAGGCCGCGGCCTCCATGACGCCCGCGTCGGCGTTGCGCAGGCCGAGCGCGGTCAGCCGGGCCATCGGAGGCGCGGCGTAGACGACGGTCGCCAGCACGGCGGCCGGCACCCCGATCCCGAAGACGAGCACCACCGGCAGCAGATACGCGAAGGCCGGCATCACCTGCATGGTGTCGAGCACCGGCCGCAGCAGGCGGAAGATCCGGTCCGAAAGCCCTGCGGCCAGGCCGAGGAGCGCTCCGAGCACCACCGAGACCAGGACCGCGACGACCATCAGCGCGAGGGTCTGCATGGTGGGCACCCACATGCCGAGCAGCCCGCAGAGCAGGAACGCGACGACGCCGGACAGTGCGAGCCGGACGCCCGCCACCCGCCAGGCGACCAGTCCGACGGCTGCCGTGACCCCGGCCCAGCCGGCGGCGAGCAGGACCAGGTAGACGCCGCGTACCGAGAGCACGACGGCGTTGCTGATGTGGCCGAAGAAGTAGAGGAACAGCGGGTGCGTGTCGCGGTTGTCGATGATCCAGTCGCTGACGCTGCCGAGCGGACCGGTGAGGTCGACGGTCAGGCCGCCGGGCCACTCGCCTCCGCCGACGACGAACGTGCCGAGCACCAGCAGCACGGCCGCTGCAGCGAGCAGGAGGCCGGTGCGGTGCCGTGCGAGGGAGGCGAAGGCCCCGGAGCTTGTGAGCCCGGTGGGACGCGCGGTGGTGGTGGCGGTCATCGCGGCCACCTCCCGCTCGGGAGGGCGGGTGTCACGGCCGGCTGCGGACACGGTGCGACGGGGCGGCCCGGCGGGGCCGGTGAACGGGTTATTCGCATCACGCCGCCTCCTTCACAGCGGGGACCCCGGCCACGACACCGAGCAGACACGCGTGGTCGACCACGCCCAGGCAGCGGCCCTCGTCGACCACTCGTGCGGTCTCGCCGCTGCGGACGACCGCCTCGATCGCCTCCGAGACGGTGGTGCCGGGCGTCAGCGCCGGACCCGATTCGCTCTCCGCGCCGTCTGCGGGGCGCATGGCCGCGCGTACCGTCATGACCTGTTCGCGCGGAACGTCACGCACGAAGTCCCGGACGTAGTCGTCGGCCGGCGATCCCACGATCTCCTCCGGCGTGCCCAGCTGCACGATCATCCCGTCCCGCATCAGCGCGATCCGGTCGCCCAGCTTCAGCGCCTCGTTGAGGTCATGGGTGATGAAGACCATCGTGCGGCCCTCCTCGCGGTGCAGGCGCACGACCTCCTCCTGCATGTCCCGCCGGATGAGCGGGTCCAGTGCGCTGAACGGCTCGTCGAACAGCAGTACTTCGGGATCGACGGCAAGCGCCCGGGCCAGCCCGACGCGCTGCTGCTGACCACCGGAGAGCTGGCCGGGACGGCGGTTCTCCAGTCCGTCCAGTCCGACCTTGCCGATGAACTCCGCGGCCCGCGTGCGCCGTTCGGCCCGGCCCATGCCCTGGATCTCCAGTCCGTACGCGACGTTGTCGAGGACCGAACGGTGCGGCAGCAGGCCGAAGTGCTGGAAGACCATCGCGGCGCGGTGGCGGCGCAGTTCACGCAGCCGCGCCGCGTTCATGGACAGCACGTCCTCGCCGTCCATGGTGATCTCGCCGGAGGTCGGCTCGATCAGCCGGGTGAGGCAGCGCACGAGGGTGGACTTGCCGGACCCGGACAGCCCCATCACGACGAACGCCTCGCCCTTGCGGACGTCGAACGAGACATCACGCACGGCGGCGGTGCACCCGGTGCGCCTGCGGAGTTCGGCGGAGTCCAGCGCGGCGAGTTCGGGATCGCCGGACACGCGCTCGGCCCGGGGGCCGAAGACCTTCCAGAGGTTGTTCACGGAGAAGACGTGCGGCGGTGTACTCATCGGTCTTGACCCCCAGTAGTGGCGCGGAGCAGATCTGCGCATTTCTCCCCGACCATCAGCACCCCGATCATCGGGTTGACGGTCGGCATGGTCGGGAAGACCGACGCGTCGGCGATCCGGACGGCGTCGAGACCGCGGATCCGGAGATCGGGTGCGACCACGGCGAGCGCGTCGTCGGCCGCGCCCATCCGGCATGTTCCGGCCGGGTGGTAGACGGTGTGCGCGACCTTGCGCGCGTACTCGCTCAGGTCCTCGTCCGAGGTGATCTCGGGCCCCGGGCAGACCTCCCGCTTCAGCCAGCCGGCCAGCGGTTCCTGTGCGGCGATCTCACGGGCGATCCTGATCCCGTCGACGAGAGTCTGTCCGTCGTAGTCCTCCGCGTCGGTGAAGTAGCGGAAGTCCAGGGCGGGTTTGACCTCGGGGTCCGGGCTGGTCAGATACAGCCGGCCGCGGCTCCTCGGCTTCGGGATGTTCGGCGTCATGGACACCCCGTGCGGGGGACGTTCGTAGCCGAGCCGCTCAGGATTGTCGGTGAACGGGATCTGGTAGAAGTGGAACATCAGGTCGGGCCCCGGACTCTCGGGGTCCCGCCGTACGAACAGCCCGGCGTCGCTGTCCATCGCGGAGTTCTCGGGTATCGGCCCGTGCGTCTCCCAGACGATGACCGACTCGGGGTGGTCGAGCAGATTCTCGCCCACACCCGGCAGGTCGTGCACCACGGGGATGCCGAGCTTCTCCAGCTCCGCGCGGTGACCGATCCCGGAGTGCATCAGCAGCCGTGGGGTGTCCACCGCGCCCGCGCACACGATCACTTCGCGCCGGGCGCGTACGAGCCGCTCCTCGCCGTCCGCGGTGCGCACCTGCACACCGGTCGCCCGGTTGCCGTCGAGCTCCAGCCGGAACGCCCAGGTCTCCAGGGCGATATGGAGGTTCGGCCGGTCGAGGAAAGGGTGCAGATACGCGACCGACGCGGAGGAGCGCTTGTTGTTCTCGGGATGGTAGGCGAGGTCGAAGAAGCCCACGCCGTCCTGGAAGGCCGCCTTGTTGAAGCCTTCGACGCGCGGCACTCCGAGCGTCGTCTGTGCCGCGTCGACGAAGTCACGGGCGATGGCGTTCCGGTCGGCCTCGTCCACGGGGACGATGTTGTTGCGCAGCCGCGCGAAGTACGGGTCCATCGATGAGGCGTCCCAGCCGCCCGCGCCCGCTTCGGCCCACTCGTCCCAGTCGGACGGCAGCGGTTTGAAGGCGATCAGGGTGTTGTGGGACGAGCATCCACCCAGCACCCGGGCCCTGCTGTGCCGGATGTTCGAGTTGCCGCGCGGCTGCTCGGTCGTGGGGTAGTCGTAGTCCAGCTCCCCGCCGAGGAGGCCCATCCAGCGGCGCAGGGTCAGCACGTCGTCCCGACCGACATCGCTCGGTCCGCCCTCGATGAGAGCGACGGTGACGTCGGGGTCCTCGGTGAGCCGGGACGCGATCACCGAACCCGCGGTCCCGCCGCCGACGATGACATAGTCGTAGTGGGTCATGTTCTCCATCGCCTCTGCTCCCGGTCAGCCCGCGAACCAGCGCACCGGGCGCGGGGCGAGGTTCTGGTAGATGTGCTTGGACTCGCGGTACTCGGCGAGACCCGTCGGGCCCAGCTCGCGCCCGATGCCGGACTTCCCGAAGCCGCCCCATTCGGCCTGCGGCAGGTAGGGGTGGAAGTCGTTGATCCAGACGGTGCCGTGGCGCAGCCGGGCGGCGATCCGGCGGCCCCGGCCCGCGTCCGACGTCCAGACGCCGCCGGCCAGTCCGTAGTCCGTGTCGTTGGCGAGCAGCACGGCCTCGTCCTCGGTGGTGAACGTCTCGACGGTCAGGACGGGTCCGAAGACCTCCTCGCGCACCACGCGCATGGAGCGGTCGCAGTGGTCCAGAACGGTCGGCCGGTAGAAGTAGCCGGGACCTTCGGGGCGCTCACCGCCCGCCCGCAGCACCGCGCCCTCCTTGAGCGCGGAGGCGACGTACTCCTCGGTCCTGGCGAGCTGCTGCGCGGAGACGAGCGGACCGCACTCGACACCGGCATCCGTGCCGCGGCCGATCCGGATCAGTTCGGCGCGCCGGGCGAGTTCGGTGACGAACCGCTCGCGGACCGACTCCTCGACGATCAGCCGTGATCCGGCGGAGCAGACCTGGCCGCTGTGGATGAAGGCCGCGTTGAGCGCCTGGTCGACGGCGGTGTCGAAGCCCTCCTCGGTGGCGCAGGCGTCCGCGAACACCACGTTGGGGTTCTTGCCGCCGAGTTCGAGCGCGACCTTCTTGACCGTGTCGGCCGCGGCCCGCATCACCTTCGTGCCGCTGCTCAGCCCGCCGGTGAAGGACACCAGGTCGACATCGGGGTGGTCCGCGAGCCGGGCGCCGACGGTGGCACCGGGGCCGGTGACGATGTTGGCCACACCGGCCGGCAGCCCGGCCTCGGCGAGCAGGGCGATGAGGGCGACGGTGGTCAGCGGGGTGATCTCACTCGGCTTGATCACAAAGGTGTTGCCCGCGGCGAGAGCCGGAGCGATCTTCCAGCTGGCCTGGAGCAACGGGTAGTTCCAGGGCGTGATGAGTCCGCAGACGCCGACGGGCTCATGCACGACGACGCTGTGGATCTCCTCGGACCCGGCATCGACGACACGGCCGCCGCTCTCGTTCATGACGAGGTCGGCGAAGTAGCGGAAGGCGTCGCGTACGCAGTCCACGTCGACCCGGCCCTCTTCGAGCGTCTTGCCCGCGTCACGGCTCTCCAGAGCGCCGATCCGATCCCGGTCGCGCTCCAGCAGACCGGCCACGCGCCTGAGCAGCGCCGCCCGCTCCGCGACCGGAGTGTGCGGCCACGGTCCCGCGTCGAAGGCGGCCCGGGCCGCGGCGACGGCGGCGTCCGCGTCGACGGCGTTCCCCTCCGATACGACGGCGAACGCGGTCGCGTCGACGGGGTCGAGGATGTCGCGAGTGGCGCCGGATGCGGCCGCTCGCCACTCTCCCGCTACCTGGATCGTGTGTTGTGCCGACACGTCGTGTGCTGCCCTTTCGGTGGCCGTACGTCTGACGCCGGGTGAACCCCGGCGGTCTGGCCCTCTTCCCCGGAAGGCCGAAGCCATGCGCGTAGACCGCCCCGAAGTGACCCGGCTCACGGAATTCGCACGTCAGGGAGGTGGGTGGGCAGCGAAAAGGGGTTCCGGGGCCGTGGTCCTGGAACCCCTCCGGGTGCGGTGTGCGGAAAACGCCGTCCGCCTTCAGCGGTGGTGGCAGTTCCAGTGGCCCTTCACCCAGTGGGTGTCCCAGTGGCCGGGGAGGTACACGTTGCTCCAGTGACCCGTGTGCCACTGACTGTGGCTGCTCCAGTAGCCGTGGTGCCAGGTGCCGTGGTGGTCGTGGTAGCCGGGATGCCAGGTCCTGTGGACCGAGTGGTAGCCCTTGTGCCACTGCTTCTGCCAGTGCCCCTTGGCCCAGTGCCTCTGCCAGTGGCCCTGCTGCCAGGTGCACCGGTCGTGGTGACCGGTGGTGTACGCGGTGGCCGAGACGGGAGCCGGCACGGGAGCGGCTTGGGCCGTGCCGGCGGTACCCAGCGCTGCGGCACCCGCGAGCAGGCCCGTCGCCGCGGCACCGGCCAGCACACTGCGGATCCGGGTGGAAACGGTCATCGGACACACCTCCCTCGTTTGGAGCGGACTGGAGCGGAGCCCCGAGTCGGATTGCATGAAATGCAGGGAAAATATAAATATAGCCCCATTTGGGTCAATCGGGTGTGGTATGACCGAGCTGGCGGGGCGGCCGTGCGCGCCGCGCGGAGATGCTTCCGCACCCTGGGAGAGGCCCGGCGGAAAAGCAGGTGCGTGCGGCCATCGGCGCTGTCACGATGCGCCGGTGAATCGAGAAGAGATCTCCAAAATCGCGCACACCCACCACCCGATCAAGTCGCCGCTCGACGACGACTCGGTACGTCAGCTGCTGGACCACGGCCTCCCGCGCGGCGACGAGCGCGTGCTCGACCTCGGCTGCGGCACCGGGGAGTGGCTCATCCGCGCACTGTCCGCCCGGCCCCATCTGCGGGCCGAGGGCGTCGACATCTCCGAGATCGCCCTGGCGGACGCCCGTGCGCGGGCGACGGAGCTCGGGGTGGAGGGCCGCCTGGCGCTCCACTCCACGCCGGCCGGCGACTTCGTCTCCCCGCACACGTTCGACCTGGTGCTGAGCTTCGGAGCCGCTCACGCTTTCGGAGGGCTGCTCCCCACCCTCGCGGCGGCACGCGAACATCTGGCCCCCGGCGGCCGTGTCCTGGTCGGTGACGGGTTCTGGGAACGCGAACCCTCCCAGGAGGCCATCGAGATGCTCGGCGACTTCGCCGACCTGGCAACGACCGTGGACCGTGTCGTCGCCGACGGCTGGACGCCTGTCCACGGGCACGTCAGTACGCGTCAGGAGCTCGACCACTACGAATGGTCCTGCTGGGGCACGCTGGCCGACTGGGCACTGGACCACTCCGCCGACCCGGACGGGCCCGAGGCGCTCGCCCTCTCCGCCACCCGCCGCTCCGAATGGCTGCGCGGCTACCGCGACACCTGGGGCTTCGTCAGCCTGGTCCTGCGCCGCACCGCCGACTGAGGCCGCTGGTCGCAACCGGCCCCTACGGGGCGGGAACCGACGCCCCGTAGGCCCGCAGGAAAGTGCGTACGGCCGACCGGCCCACCTGGCGGACCTCCGCCTCCGGGACGTCCCGGGTGCCGAAGTGGGACCGGACCTCCAGAGGGCCGGTCAGCAGGGCCAGGAATTGTTCGGCCGCCTCCGCCGGATCGCAGTGGCGCAGCCGCCCCGACAGGGCCAGCCGGGCCAGCCGGTCGGCCAGCGCCTCCCTCAGCCGGCACTCGCGGCGCGCCCAGGCGACCTCAAGAAGCTCGGGAAACTGTGTGATCTCCGCGTGGAGCAGCCGGCGCAGAGCCCGTGACTGCGCGTCGCAGCACCGCAGCAGGAGCCGGTGTGCCATGTCTTCGAGTGGTGCCGACAGATCGGCCGCGGCCGTCGGCGAAGCGCCATGCGTCCCGGAATCGATGGACAGTTCGGCCACGACGGCCAGGTTCTTGGTCATCACATCGTCGGCCGCGGCCTCCATCGCGCTGCGGAACACGTTCTGCTTGTCGGCGAGATGGTTGTACACCGTGTGCTTGGCGACTCCCGCGACTTCGGCGATCTCCTCCATGCAGGCCCGCGCGTAGCCGCGCTGGGCGAACACCGTGAAGGCAGCGTCCAGGATCGCCTGCCGCTTGTCGATGCGACCCCGGGACGGCGGCCTGGGAGTCCTTGTTCCGCTCACCGCGTCATCGTAGCCGCCCACCTCCCCGTGTGCACCAGCGAGTGCAATTTGATGGGATCGCCCGTTGATGCAGCCCTAGTTGGTGCTTTAAAGTGCACCAGCCAGTGCAACTTGCCTCGATTTCATCGGAGACAGCCATGGCGCATGCGCCGGACGCACATCTGGACCCAGCCCTGCGGCGGCTGACCGGCACGATCCTGCTGGGCGGAATCATGGGGATCCTCGACGGATCGATGATCGCCGCCGCGGCCGACACCCTCGCCCGGGACTTCAGTACCTCGCTCGCCACCATCAGCTGGGTGTCGACCAGCTATCTGCTCGCCCTCACCCTCACCATCCCGGTCACCACCTGGGCGGTGGACCGGTTAGGAGGCCGACGGCTGTGGCTGCTCGGCCTGGTGGTCTTCCTCGCCGGTTCGGTGGCCTCCGGCCTTGCCTGGAACGTCGGGGCCCTGATCGCGGCCCGCGCCGTGCAGGGAATCGGCGCCGGGCTGCTCGATCCGCTGATGCTCACGCTGCTAGCCCGCGCCGCCGGACCGGCCCGCACCGGACGGGTCATGGGCCTGATGGGCGTCGTCGGCTCCAGCGGCCCGGTGTTCGGACCGGTCGCCGGCGGCATCATCCTCCAGAGCGCCGACTGGCGTTGGATGTTCCTGGTCAATGTGCCCATCGGCCTGGCCGCCCTGCTGCTCGCCCTCAAGATCCTGCCCGAGGACGATCCCGGCACCGCCTCCCCGGCAGACCGGCTGGACATCCTCGGGCTCGCGCTCATCGGACCCGGCATGGCAGCCGGCGTCCTCGCCCTGTCCCAGTCTGCGGAGAGGGCCGCCTTCGTCGTTCCGTCCGTGCTGGTCCCGCTCGCCGTCGCCGTACTGCTGCTGGGCGGATACGCCCTTCACGCCCTGCGCCGACGAGAGGCGGGAGGCGGCGCGCCACTCATCGACCTGCGCCTGCTGGGGCGTCGCGGCTTCGCCCCCGGTGTCGTCATCGCCTCGCTCGCCGGCCTCGCGACGTTCGCCAGTCTCTTCGCCCTGCCGCTCTACTACCAGCAGGTCCGCGGCCACGACAGCTTCGCGTCCGCGCTCCTGCTGATCCCGCTCGGCATCGGCTCCGCCCTCTCCATGCCGCTGGCCGGCCGGCTCTCCGACCGCGTCGGTACCCGGGGACTCGTGCGGGGCGGCAGCGTGCTCGCCCTGCTGAGTGCGGTCGCCCTGACCCGGGGCGGAGCGCAAACGGCCGAAGTCTGGCCGGCAGCCGCCGCGTTCACCCTCGGAGCGGGGCTCGGTGCGGTCGGCGCGCCCACGATCGCCTCCGTCTACCGCACCCTGCCCGCGCGGCTGGTCCCGCAGGGGAGCTCGGTGCTCTACATGCTCAACCAGTTGGGCGCCTCCGTCGGCATCGCGGTCGTCGCACTCGTGATGCAGACGGCGGGCGACGGGGGCCCGGTGCAAGGATTCCGCTCCGCCTACTGGGTCGTCGGCGTGGCACTCGCCCTCGCCCTGGCGGCGGCCACCTTCCTGCCGGGCCGGCCCGCACCGGCCCCGGGCGCGGTGGACCCCCAATCCGACGGCGACGACGTGCCGGACGCCGGCACGCCCGCCCGCAGCACGGTATCCACCCATGTACGAGGAGAGAGCGAGTGAAGACTCTGGTCATCGCGGGCGGCACCGACGGCATCGGCAAGGCGCTCGCCGAGCTGTGTCTCCGCAGGGGCGACAGGGTCGTCGTCATCGGCCGCGACCCCGGCAAGGGCCGTGGCTTCCTCGACGCCGCCCGAGCGGCCGGGGCCGCCGAACGCGCCTTCTCCGTCACGGCCGACCTCAGCCTGCTCGCCGAGACGTCCCGGGCGGCCGACGAGATCCGGGCGGCGCTCCCGTCGATCGACGCGCTGGTGCTCTGCGCCCGCCACTACCGCTCGCGCCGCACGGAGACGGCGGAGGGATACGAGGAGAACTTCGCCCTGTTCTATCTGAGCCGCCGCCTGCTGGGCCAGGAACTCGCCGGGCATCTCGCCCGCGCCGCGCACCCGGTGGTCGTCAACGTGGCCGGGCCGGGAGCGGGGCTCGAACTCGTGCAGTGGGACGATCTCCAGCTCCGTCACGGCTACCACGGTGGCGCCGCGCTGGGCCAGGGCGGAAAGCTCAACGATCTCCTCGGCGTCTCGTACGCCGAGGAACACGGGCCGGCCGGCATCCGCTATGTGCTGATCCACCCAGGCGTCACCGCCACCGGCTTCGCCGGCGCGTACGACTCCGCGACGCTGGACCACATCCGGTCCATGCAGCGGCACGCCAAACCCGTCGAGGAGGCGCTGCCGCCGATCGTCGTCGCGATCGACACCCCGCCGTCCGAACCACTCAGCGCGTACGTCGAAGGCCGCCGCATCTCCGTCGGCACACAGGGCTTCGACCCGGAGGCCGCGCGCCGGCTGAGCCGCCTCACCGACCGGATGCTCGCACGGAACTGACGTGACGTCCGGCGGGCACCCGAACGGGGGACGGGTGCCGCACGCCGGCCGGGCCCGGTGCGACCGGTCAGACGCCCGGGGGCGGTCTGAGCGCGGAGTACGTCCCCGCAGCGGCCGCCAGAAGCAGCACACAGCCCGTGAAGACGAGTCCGGCCTCGCGCAGGCCGAGCCATGCGGCGATGGCCCCGACCCCCACCACCGGCACCGAGATCCCGGTGTACGCGACGACGAAGAACGCCGAGATGGTGCCGCCGCGGTGCTCTGCCGGGGCCGCACCACTGACCAGGGTGAGTGCCGCGCGGAAGGCGAGGCCCTGGCCGGTGCCGCCGCACAGCGCGCCCAGTACCAGCAGGAGCAGCGATTCCGCGATCAGTGACGACGCCACCAGCAGCAGGCCGGCCATGAGGATGCCGCAGCCGACGGGGAGCGCGAGGCGTGCGCCGATACGGTGCGTCAGGGACTGCCCGACGGTCGAGGCCAGGAACACGGAGAACACCACGGCCCCGGTGACGGCGACGTTGTGCACTCCCAGCGTCTGCGCGGCGAAGCTCGGCGCGACCGCGGTGAACAGGCCGAGCAGCGCGAAGCCGGCGAAGGCCGCCAGCGAGGCGGGCACGAACACGCTTCTCACCTCGGGTGGCACCGCCACCCCCTGCGGTGCCGGCCGCGGCCATCTCTTCGGCTCCGCCACGGTCTCCGGCAGGAACCAGGTGATCACGGATGCCACCGCCACCAGGCCCAGGTGGACCCAGAACGGCAGCGTCAACGGCCAGGACGTGTACTGCGCGAGCAGCCCCGACAGCAGGGGTCCGCAGCCCAGACCTCCCATGTTCGCGGCCGTGGCGGCGAATCCGGCCCGCGCCTTCTGCCGGGGCGCCGCCAATTCGATGACCGCCGCTGTCGCCGCGCCGCTCAGCAGGCCGGCCGCGAAGCCGGACAGCAGCCGGCCGGCGAAGAGCAGCGGCAGCCCACGCTCCAGGAGAAAGCATCCGGCGCTCGCGGCCGAGAACACCATCGCGCACAGCAGCACGGGTCTGCGGCCGACCTTGTCCGAGTAGTTGCCCGCCAGGAGCAGCACGGTGATGACAGCGACGGCGTAGACGGCGAAGACAACGGTCACCATCAGCTCGGAGAAGCCGATCTGTTCCTGGTAGAGCCCGTACAACGGTGTGGGCAGGGTGGTGCCGGCCATCCCGATGGCGAACACCACGGCCGCGGCCAGGTAGCCCGGCCGCCGGTCATCACGTGTGTTCACTGCACGCTTGCTGACGATCACACGGGTCACCTTATGATCGGCCGCCGGGATGCACCGGCGTTGGCTGCGGCCGTGTCACGGAGTGGACGGGAGTGCGGAGCGTGGAGTTGACCGTGGACGGCGAGAGGTTCACCGTGACCCGGCGGGCGGGCAGCCCGGGAGTGTATGACTTCGACTGGAAATCGGGTCCGAACACGGGCTACGGGTTCATGACGGCGGTGCACGGGGGCGCGTCCCTGGAGAGGACGGCCCTCGAAGAGGCCGCTCGGGGGTTCCTGAGAGAGGTGGACCCGGCGACCGGGTACCTCGCGGAGTAGCGGAGCAGCAGCGGCGCCCGGGAGGCCGGCCACCCGGGCGCCCGGTTCCGCCCGTCCCGGAACCAGGGGTACCGGGTGAATCAGGCGTACCGGCTGGGCGGGACCGGCTTCCGCGTCACGGGTGGGCCGGCTGGAGACCCGCGTACACCCCGTCCCGGTCCAGCAGTTCGTTGTGCGTCCCCACCTCCGCGATCCGGCCGCCCTCCATCGCCACGATGCGGTCGGCGCCCTGGATCGTCGAGAGACGGTGGGCCACGACGAAGACGGTCCGGCCGTGCACCAGGCGGGAGAGAGCCTCCTGGACGAGAGCCTCCGAGCGGTTGTCCAGTGCGGATGTGGCCTCGTCGAGCACCAGCACCCGGGGGTCACGGATCAGCGCCCTGGCGATGGCGAGCCGCTGCCGCTGCCCGCCCGAGAGCCGTGCGCCGCGCTCGCCGACGACCGTGTCCAGACCGAGGGGCAGATCCCGTACGAACTCCAGCGCGTTGGCATCCTCCAGGGCGCGCATCAGCGTGTCCTCGTCCGTGTCCCCCATCCCGTACGTCACGTTGTCGCGGATGCTTCCCTCGAACAGGATCGACTCCTGCGGCACCACCGAGAGGAAGCGCCGGTAGCTGCGCAGATCGAGCCCTGCCATATCGGTCCCGTCGAGCATGATGCGGCCGGAGGTGGGGCGGATGAAGCCGATGAGCAGGTTGAGAACGGTGGATTTCCCCGCCCCCGAGGCGCCGACCAGGGCGATGGTCTCGCCCGGCCGTGCGGAGAGGGTGAACCCGTCGACCGCCGGGGCCGCGTCGTCGTAGGCGAATCCGACGTCCTCGAAATCTATCCGGCCGGTGACCCGCTCCACCTGTGCCTTTCCGGCATTGCGTTCCAGGTCGGGCGCCTGGAGCACCTCTCCCGCCGAACGTACCGACTCCAGGCCCTTGGTGAGCACGGGGGCGAGGCCGAGCAGTGTGGTCACGGAGCCGGTCAGCACGGTGAAGAAGGAGCTGAGCATCACCACGTCGCCCGCGGTGACCGGCATCCAGCCGTGGTACGCGACCAGGGCGGAGCCCGTCAGGCACAGCACGCCGAGCGTGTTGAGGATGACCCAGGCCAGCGACCCGAAGCGGCCGTTGAGGGTGTCCAGGCGCAGACCGGCCGCGAAGACCTGGCGCAGCGAACCGTCGACCCGGACGAGAGCGGTGCGTTCCAGGCCGTGGGCGCGGGTGATGGGGATGAGTGTGGTCATCTCCCCGACCCGGGAGGAGAGTTGCTCCACCTCGCGGCGGAAGGACTCGTTGTGGCTGCGCAGCCGTGCGCGCAGTTTCATCACCAGGAACCCGGCCGCGGGCACCACGATCAGGAAGACGGGCAGGAACGCGGGGACGCGCACGCCGATGACGACGAGGCCGCCGACCAGCGTCACGACGGCGCCGAGGCCCATGTCGGCGCTCTGCTGCATCATCTGTTCCACCGACTCCACGTCGCGGACCACCTTGGCCTGCAGGACGCTCGAACTGACCCGGGCGTGGTAGCCGATGGAGAGCTGCTGCATCCGACGGCACAGCGCGGAGCGCAGGGTCGTGCCCATCCGGCGGATGCTGCCGCCCAGGAGCCGTACGTACCACTGGTGGAGCGGGTAGTTGATGACGAGGATGAACAGCAGGACGCCGCTGGATTCCCAGAGCCCGGACTCCGGACCGTGCTGGATGACCACGTCGAGGACGGTGGCGGTGATCAGCGGGAGCAGCCAGATGGGGCTGTGCTTCACGACGAAGACGATGACCGCGAGCGCCAGCCGGCCGCGGTCGGGTCGGAACAGGTGGCCGAGGGTGCGTACCGGATTCTCACCGCGGTAGCGGTGGTCCAGGTGGTCGAAGGATGCCAAGGATTCGGCAGAGACGGGGGTAAGCGCTTTCGGCATGGAGTCCATCCCATCGCGCTTCCTCCGTGCGCGGCAACCCCGCCGAACGGGGGAGCGTGGGGTGCCGGAGGCCCGGCGGGCCCGGCAGGCGTTACGGGACGCGGAGTTCGCGTGGCGAGGGTTCGGCGGCGGGAGACGGTACGGGATCCTTGCGGCCGGGCCGCCCCATCGAGGCGATGGCGCTGGTGATCAGGCCGGCCAGCAGGCCCCAGAACGCGGATCCGATCCCCAGGAGGGTGACTCCGGAGGCCGTTGCCAGGAAGGTCACGACAGCCGCCTCCCGCGACGACTTGTCGGACAGGGCCGTGGACAGCGAGGACTCGATGGTGGCGAGCAGACCGATTCCGGCGATGGCCAGGACCAGTGCGTGCGGCATCGCCGTGAGCAGTGAGGCGACGGTCGCGCCGAGCAGGCCGACGCAGAGGTAGAAGACACCCGCCCAGACGGCCGCCAGGTAGCGCCTGTCGCGGTCGGGGTGTGCCTCCTCGCCGGTGCAGATGGCGGCTGTGATGGCGGCGAGGTTGAGGCCGAACGCGCCGAACGGCGCCAGTGCGGCGTTGGCCGCTCCGGTCCACGTCATCAGCGGGGACACCGGCACGTCGTAGCCGGCCCCGCGGATCACCGCGACGCCGGGCAGATTCTGCGATGCCATCGTGACCACGAACAGGGGTGCTCCGACGCTGACAAGGACCTTCCAGTCGAACTCCGGGGTGACGAAGACCGGTGTGGCCACGGCGAACCGGACCTGCCCCAGCTGCCACCCTCCGGTGAACGCCGTGGCCACCACGCCCGCGGCCAGCGCCAGGAGCACCGAGTAACGGGGGAGCAGCCGCCGGCCCAGCAGGTAGAGCACGAACATCGGGAAGGCGACGGCGAAGCTGCCGTGCATCGTGCTGAACAGCCCGGTGCCGAACCGCAGCAGAACCCCGGCCAGCAGCGCGGCCGCCAGTGGCACCGGGATGCGGCCCATGACGCGGCTGAACCACCCGGTCATCCCGCTGACCAGGATGAGCAGCCCGGAGAAGACGAACGCACCGACCGCCTGCGCCATGGACACACCACTCAGGCCGGTCGTGAGGAGCGCCGCTCCGGGCGTCGACCACGCGGTGACGACAGGGGCCCGGTAGCGCAGCGAAAGGCCGATGCAGGTGCAGGCCAGGCCGACGCCGAGTGCGAGCATCCAGGAGGAGATCTCACGCGAGTCCGCTCCCGCCGCCTTCGCGGCCGTGAAGACCAGGGCCGCCGAGCTGGTGACGCCCACCATGACGGCGATCAGTCCGGCGGCCACGGCCGAGGGCGGTGCGGCCGAGCGGATGCGGGTGATCGCGAACATGAGTGAGCCACTTCCCCTGTGCGGTGCGGGGCGCCGCCGACCAGGAGACCGGCACCGGCGCGCCACGGCGTGTTCCATATACGGAACGTTCTGTTTGTGGAACACTAGAGAGGCGGGCTGACGCCCGTCAACCGGGAATGCGGAGTGGACGGACGCCGATGGGACTGAACGAGGACCTGGGGCGCAGGCTGCGGGCACTGCGGCAGGAACAGGACCTGTCCCTTTCGGAGTTGTCCCGGCGCTCCCGGGTGGGGAAGGGCACGCTCTCCGAGCTGGAGAGCGGCCTGCGCAACCCCACGCTGGAGACCTTGTACGCGCTCACCACCGCGCTCGGCTGCCCGCTCAGTGCCGTGCTGAGCGACCCGGCGCCGGAAAGCGGCTCCGGCGCGGAGCTTCCCGGTGTCTCGGGCAGTGCCGTCACCGCGCTGCTGCTGGAGCGGCACGAGGACGCGGCCGCGGTGACCGACGTGTTCCGCGTGACCATCCGTGCGGGGGCCACCCAGGAGTCCGCGGCGCACGTCCCCGGGACGGGGGAGAGCCTGATGGTGCTCGCCGGTACCGCCGTGGTCGGCCCGCCGCACGACGCCCGCGCCGTCGGCCCCGGGGCGTCCGCGCACTGGCCGGCCGATGTGCCCCACATCTACCGCGCACCGGACGGCGATGTGCAGGGCATCCTCTTCGTGCGCTACCCGTCGGCCCTCCGGGACGGCGAGGACTCCGGGCCGTGACGGGTGCGCCTCCAGCAGCCGGGCCGTGGCACCCGCAGGCGGAGCGCGACGGGGACTCGCGGCATCCGCGCGGCTTCCGACGGGGCTCACCGGCCGCCGGGAGCCGAGCCGATGACCACCGTTCGCGCCCAGTCGGGCGGTGTGTCCGGTACGTAGTCGGGATCGTCCTCACTCCATGACGACCCGTGTGAGTCCTGCCGGGAGAACAGGCCCACCACGGTCCGGCACCCGGGCCGGGTGTCCGGCCAGGGCGTCTGCCCGTCGGTGAGGACCACGATGACGTCCGGGCGGGGCCGTGACCCGACCGCCTTGGCGAACCCCGAGCGCAGATCCGTACCCCCACCGCCCGTCAGAGGGATTCCCTCGGCACGGCACAGGGGGTGCACGACGCCGGCGGCCGCGTCGCACGAGAGGACGGAGACCAGGTCCCGACGGCCGCCCACGGCGCGGGAGATGGAGGCGACCTCGAGGAGCGCGCTGCCCAGTTCGGTGTCACTGACCGAACCGGAGGTGTCAATGATCACGGAGACCCGGGGCGGGCGGCGGCGGAGGCTCGGCAGCACGGCGCCGGGGACCCCTGCCGAGCGCCGGGACGGGCGGCCGTAGGTGTAGTCCTGGCCCGCGCCGGATCCCGAGGCCGCCGAGCGTACCGCCGCGCCGAGCAACTCCCGCCATGCCTGCGGCGGGTGGAACGCCTCCTCCGCCCAGCGCTGCCATCCCCCGGGCGCGCTCCCCGGGTGGCCCTTGATGCCCTCGGCCACCCGGAACCGGACCATGTCCTGCTCCTGCGCGCTGAGGCCGTGCGCGCCGTCCGGCCCCAGATCCCACTCCCGCTCAAGACCGTCGGCGCCGCTGCCGCAGTCCAGCCAGACGAGTTCCCGGGTGTGCGGCCCCAGCCGGAACTGCCGCAGGTAGTCCTCCATGAGCTCGCCGTCGTGGAGTCCCATGGACTCCGGGTCGACAGCGCCCTCGGGCCGGGCCAGCCCCTCGCCGAACACGTCGTCGTTGATCTCGCAGTCCGCGGCGATGTTCATCCGCAGCCGGTCCCCGGGACCGGTCAGTCCACGCTCCCGCGCGACCCGGTCGCCACGCCCGTGATGGTCGCGCAGCAGATGCGAGACCTCGTGCACCCACACCCCGGCCAGCTCCTCCACGGGGGTCGCCGTCACGAACGCGGGGGAGACGTAGCACCGCCAGTGCCGGTCGACGGCCATCGTCGGAACCCGCCGCGACTCGACGGTGTGCAGGGCGAAGAGCGCCGTCGCCAGGTAGGGGCGGACGCGGGCGGCGTGCAGCCGGGCCGCGAAGAGCTTGTCGAGATCGAGTGCTGCCGGAGTTCCGGGCGTTGCCGGTGTCCGGGGTGTCATCGGCGGCCCTGCGCGGCGGCCGCGGTGCGGGCCGCTGCCCGGTCCGCCCGCCGGGAAAGTGACACGACTCCGGCCAACTGCTCGATCGACGGGGGAACGTCCCAGTCGTCCTGGCGCAGTGCGGCCAGCGTGGTCGCGGGGACGACCACCAGATCCGGCGCCCCCGACTCCAGCGCCCGCACCAGAAGGGCCCACGCCGCGTCCCAGCGGGACTTCTCCGGGCGGTTGCGGACCGCGGCCACCACCCCGTCGAGGACGGCCTGGCGCAGATCCCCCCGCTCGGGCAGGACGGCACCTTCCGGGTCGGCGAGCAGGGTCTCGGGATCGGGAAGGTCCATCCGGTCCAGGCTCGCCAGCAGCTCCAGCCCGGGACCGTCCCCCACCGTGCCCCTGACCAGTGAGGACAGCACGTCGCGCGAGGAGCCGGCCGCAGTCGCGAAGGCGATCAGGGACAGCGTCATGTCCCAGCTCCGGGGCGAGGGCCAAGGACCGCCCCGGCGGGCCTCGTTGCTGGGCAGCCGGTGCACCAGAGTGGGGCGGGCAGTGAGGAGGCCGCACACGGCGCGGCGGGCGAAGTCCACCGCCTCCGGGAGCTTCTCCGGAGCGAGCCGCGGCAGCGTCGCCCGGGGCCAGACCCCTCCGAGACCGCGCACCACCACCTCGTGGTCGTGGGTCCACTGGAGGTGGACGAACCGGTTGGCCAGCGGCGGGCTGAGCTCCCAGCCGTCGGCCGCCGACGACCGCGGGTTGGCGGCGGCCACGATCCGTACCCCGGGCGGCAGTTGCAGCGAGCCGATCCGCCGTTCGAGCACCAGGCGGAGCAGGGCGGCCTGAACGGCCGGGGGAGCGGTGGACAGTTCGTCGAGGAACAGCAGACCGCGGCCGGCCCGCACCAGCCGCACGGCCCAGTCCGGCGGGGCCATCGGAACACCCTGTTCGGCGGGGTCGTCCCCGACGACGGGCAGTCCCGAGAAGTCGGACGGTTCGTGGACGCTGGCGATGACCGTGGTCAGCGGCAGATCCAGGGCCGCGGCAAGCTGTGTCAGAGCGGCGGTCTTGCCGATTCCCGGCTCGCCCCACAGGAGCACCGGCAGGTCGGCTGCGACGGCCAGGGTCAGTGCCTCCAGCTGTGCGTCGGGACGCGGTTCGGTGCGGGTGTCGCGCAGGAGAGTCAGCAACTCACCCGCGATGTCGAGCTGGCGGACAGCGGTGACCGTGGCGGTGGCGACGTCGGTCGTGGCGAACGGGGCACATGTGGTCATGTCTCATCACCTTTGGGGTCGTGGTGGGGCGCCTGGCGCGGAGGACTACCGGTCCGTGATGGGGCGCGGCTCGTGGGTGTGGAGGGCTACGGGTCCGTGGCGGGGTGCGTGGATGCGGAGGGCTACGGGTCCGTCGTGGGGGCTCGTAGGTGTGGAGGGCAGGGTCCTCGGGTCAGCGGAAGGACGCGAGGCGCGGGCGTGGGAGCGGGCCGCGGGCAGGGGAGCGGAGATGGTCCGGATGGATCCGGTCGTGCCCGGGGCCGGGAGCCCCTCCGGTCAGGCCTGCCCTGAACAGCCCGTAGGCGACCCGCCGTCGCGCGGCCGCCTCCAGTTCATCCCGCAGGGCGCCGTTTCGAAGCATGGCGTCGGGGCCCAGCAGCCCCTCGACGACAGCCAGAGCCCCCGCGGTGTCGCCGTGGACCAGCCGTTCTCTGACGCCGGCCAGGCAGTGCGGCCGGCGGTGCGCCTCGTCGATGGCCCGAAGGCAGGGGAGCGGCGTGCCGGTCAGCGCGACCAGCAGTTCCTCGCGGCGGATCTCCACCGGATCGTGGTCGAGCGCCGCGAGCACCCCGTCGACCAGACCGATCCGGTGCCGGGCTCCACGGCATTCGACGAGGCGCGGTTCGTCCGACCGCTCCGGAGCACGGCGGGGACCCGTCGGTGCATGGTCGGGCACGAGCGCCGAGGCGACCAGGGGGTGCAGCTGCCCCGCCCCGATCGCACCGGCTCGGAGCAGTTCCAGGTCGGGCGGTACCCAGGTCGCCGCGTCGGGCAGGAGGGGCAGTGCGCGCACGGCACCGGCCGCAGGCGCCGCCGAGATCCGCAGCGCGGGTGGCTCTTCCCCGGCCGCCGCCCCGACCGGGTCCAGGAGCAGCCGCCGTGGCCCGCACCGCACGCCGACCGGACCGGTGTGCAGCCCCTCGGCGCGCAGCAGGATCCCGGCCTCGTCCGCCCACCGGTCAACGGCGGACCGCCGCAGCAGCGAACTCGATCCGAGCGCCTCCGGATTCAGTACGCGGCGGACGCCGGCGGATGCCGGACCGGCCCCGGACCTGGCCCGCAGCTCGTCGGAGCGGCGCGCATCCCAGAGGTGACGGTGCAGATCCAGGCGGAACCGCCGGTCGGGACGGGGGTGGGGATGCCCGCGGGCACCGGCACCGCAGAGCGCTCCGTCCCACAGCGCGAGGCTGATCCGCTGACCGCCGTCCGCCCGGGCCGGCGGCGTCCGGACCACGAGCTGCACCGGGCCCGGACTGGCCTGCCCACCGGCGTCGTACCGGGCCAGCGCGATGGTCAGCCCGGGACGCAGCAGCCCGTCAGGAGCGATCCTCGGCAGATGCCAGCGCAGCAGATCGGGCGCCAGATGCCGGAGATCGGCCCGGACCCGGGCTGCGAGGTCGCGGCCATGAGCGGATGCCACGGAACGCAGATTCAGATCTACGTCGATGCCTGCGGCGGCGCACGCCCCGGCCCAGTCCCCGGCGGAACGGCGGACGGTCGCTGTCTCGATCATGGAGGGCGGCACGGCGAACTCGCGCACGCGCAGCCAGTAGGAAAAGCGGGAATCCCTGTTCGCGGTATCGGTGAGCATCAGCACTCACCTTGCGCGGACGGGTCCCCCAATCTGTGAACAGAGTGTGTCGTCATCGCGGTGATCGTAACGCTCCCGGCGGATTCTTTCCAGGGATTACGGTCGAACTGCCGAGCGGAGGGGCTCAGTCGGGAAGCGAGAGCCCCATGGTCACGCGCATGGCCGACGACAGCAGCTCTGCCCGGACCCGGCTGGTCCGGTACATCCGGTCCGACCGGAACGAGATGCCGAGTGAACCGATCCGGTCACCGCTGTACACGGGCACCGCGACGCAGGTCGTACCGCGCGCGTACTCCTCCCGGTCCATGACGACCGGCGCCGCGGGCGAGGAGTCGAGCTGACGCAGCAGCTCCTCCCGGCGCGTGATCGTGCGGGGTGTGAGGTCGGTCAGCGGGTGCCGGGAGAAGTACTCGGCGCGGGCCTTCTCGTCCAGCTCACGGAGCACGGTCTTGCCCAGGGCCGTGGCGTGCCCGGCGTCCTGGAAACCCACCCAGAGGTCCACGCGGGGAGCCCGTGCGCTGTCGACGATCTCCATGACACGGATCTCGCCCTCCTCGTACACCGTCAGATAGACCGCGGCCGAAAGATCATTGCGCAAGGACGTCAGAACGGGGCGGACGCGATCCAGCAGCTCGGGTCCGTGGCGTCCGGCACTCAGGAGGCCGTGGCTGTGGTCGGGGGTGAACAGGCCGTTGTCCAGCTCGGTCAGATAGCCGTCCTGCGCGAGAGTCGTCAGCAGGTCCTGAACCGTGGCCATGGGCAGCCCGGCCTCCCGCGCCAGCTGCTGGACCGGCACTTCTCCCGCGTGTGCCCCGGCGACCTCCATCACTCGGAGAGCACGCTTCACGTACGCGGTGAGTCCGGGGCCGGCCTCGTCACCCATGCCCCTAAGCATGGACCCGGCGCCGGAAGGCGGCAATATGTCCCAGGCATGACGCCTGACCTGGGGCGGAGCAAGAGGGGAAGAAGTATCGCGGGGGATCGGGACGGACGGGCGGACCGATCAGGAACGAAGAAGCGCGGCCCTTGAGCCGCGGCTAGCGTGAATGACGGACACCGGCCGGCGGCCCCGCCCCGGCACGACCGTCCCGCCCGGCCGAACCGGCCCACGAACCACAGGAGTGACCGTGACCAGCTCTTCCACCCAGGGAATCAAGACCGTCCTGCACCCCGTGTCCGACCTGGCGGCGGCCAAGGCCGTGTACACCGCCCTGCTCGGGGTGGCTCCGCAGGCCGACGAGCCCTACTACGTCGGTTACGAGGCGGGGGGCCAGCACATCGGGCTGGTGCCGGGCGGCGGACCGCAGGGTATGACCGGGCCCGTGGCGTACTGGCACGTGCCGGACATCGAGGCGAAGCTGGCCGAGGTGACGGCAGCGGGTGCCACCGTGCGGGAACCCGCGCACGACGTCGGTGGCGGCCGCCTGGTGGCCACCTTCACCGACCCCGACGGCAACGTGCTCGGACTGCTCCAGGACAGCTGAGCACCGAACCGCCCGGGCGGGCCGGCGGAGTGTTGCCACGGCCGCGCCGACGAAGTAAGAATGCGTACCGCTCGCAGCCGGTCGGACCGAGCCGGACGATGCCTACGGGGCCGCGACGACGGCCCCGGCCGAAAGACGGGGAAACCATAAGCATGACCACCAGGACGGACGCGCAGTCGCCCGCGCCGCACGCTGCTGACATCCATGACGTGATCCGGGTGCACGGTGCGCGCGTGAACAACCTCAAGGACGTCAGCATCGAGATCCCGAAGCGGCGGCTCACGGTGTTCACCGGTGTCTCCGGATCGGGCAAGACCTCCCTGGTGTTCAACACGATCGCCGCCGAGTCGCAGCGGCTGATCAACGAGACCTACAGCGCCTTCGTCCAGGGCTTCATGCCGACCCTGGCCAGGCCCGAGGTCGACGTCCTGGACGGCCTCACGACCGCGATCATCGTCGACCAGCAGAAGCTGGGTGCCGATCCGCGGTCCACCGTCGGCACGGCCACCGACGCCAACGCGATGCTGCGCATCCTCTTCAGCCGGCTCGGGAAGCCGCACATCGGACCGCCCGGCGCGTACGCGTTCAACGTCCCCTCGGTCCGGGCGAGCGGTGCCATCACGGTCGAGCGCGGCGCCAAGAAGGCGGTGAAGGCGACCTTCAACCGCACCGGCGGGATGTGTACGCGCTGTGAGGGCCGGGGAACCGTCTCCGACATCGACCTCACCCAGCTCTACGACGACTCCAAGTCGCTCGCCGAGGGTGCGTTCACCATCCCCGGCTGGAAGTCGGACAGCTTCTGGACCGTCCGGGTCTATGCCGAATCGGGCCTGCTCGACCCGGACAAGCCGATCCGCAAGTACACCAAGAAGGAGATGCAGGACTTCCTCCACCGGGAGCCGGTCAAGGTCAAGGTCGAGGGAGTGAACCTCACCTACGAGGGACTGATCCCCAAGATCCAGAAGTCGTTCCTGTCCAAGGACAAGGAAGCCCTGCAACCGCACATCCGGGCGTTCGTGGAGCGGGCGGTCACCTTCACCACCTGCCCCGAGTGCGACGGCACCCGGCTGAGCGAAGAGGCCCGGTCGTCGAAGATCGAGCGGATCAACATCGCCGACGCCTGCGCCATGCAGATCAGCGACCTCGCCGCATGGGTCCACGGCCTCGACGAGCCCTCGGTGGCGCCCCTGCTCACCGCGCTGGGGCAGACGCTCGACTCGTTCGTGGAGATCGGTCTCGGCTACCTGGCACTCGACCGGCCGTCGGGCACGCTGTCGGGCGGTGAGGCGCAGCGCGTGAAGATGATCCGCCACCTCGGCTCCTCCCTCACCGACACCACTTATGTCTTCGACGAGCCCACCGCCGGCCTGCACCCCCACGACATCCAGCGGATGAACAACCTGTTGCTGCGCCTGCGGGACAAGGGCAACACGGTGCTCGTCGTGGAGCACAAGCCGGAGACGATCGCCATCGCCGACCATGTCGTCGATCTCGGACCCGGTGCCGGTACGGCGGGCGGAACGGTGTGCTTCGAGGGCACCGTCAAGGGGCTGCGGGCCGGGGGCACGGTCACGGGCCGTCATTTCGACGACCGGGCCACGCTCAAGGAGGCATTGCGCAAGCCCACCGGCGCGCTGGAGATCCGCGGCGCGCAGGCGAACAACCTCTCCGACGTCGACGTCGACATCCCGCTCGGGGTCCTCACCGTCGTCACCGGCGTGGCCGGCTCCGGCAAGAGCTCGCTGATCCACGGATCGGTCTCGGGCCTGGACGGTGTGGTGTCGATCGACCAGAGCGCGATCCGCGGTTCGCGACGGAGCAACCCCGCGACGTACACCGGCCTGCTCGACCCGATCCGCAAGGCGTTCGCGAAGGCCAACGGCGTCAAGCCGGCACTCTTCAGCGCCAACTCCGAGGGTGCCTGCCCCGGTTGCAACGGGGCGGGCGTCATCTACACCGACCTCGCGATGATGGCCGGCGTCGCCACCGTCTGCGAGGAGTGCGAGGGGAAACGGTTCCTGGCCTCGGTGCTGGAATACCGCCTCGGCGGCCGCGACATCAGTGAGGTGCTCGCGATGTCGGTGACCGAGGCCGAGGAGTTCTTCGGCGACGGCGAGGCGCACACCCCGGCCGCACACCGCATCCTCGGCAGGCTCGCCGACGTGGGGCTCGGCTACCTCAGCCTCGGTCAGCCGCTCACCACGCTCTCCGGCGGCGAGCGGCAACGACTCAAGCTCGCCACCCACATGGCCGAGAAGGGCGGCGTCTACGTCCTTGACGAACCGACCACCGGCCTCCACCTCGCCGATGTCGAGCAGCTGCTCGGCCTGCTCGACCGGCTCGTCGACTCCGGCAAGTCGGTCATCGTCATCGAGCACCACCAGGCGGTCATGGCACACGCCGACTGGATCATCGATCTGGGGCCCGGAGCAGGTCATGACGGCGGCAGGCTCGTCTTCGAGGGGACCCCCGCCGATCTCATCGCCGACCGCTCCACGCTCACCGGCGAGCACCTCGCGGCCTACGTCGGCGCCTGACCCGGGTGGCGCAGCGGGGGTCCCGACGGGACCCCCGCGTCTGGCGTGCACAGGCGTCAGGCGCAGTTGACGTCGAGCGGGTCGGCGCACACCGAGAACAGCACCATGTCGTCACCGCCGGGGAAGGCGGGGTGCTCGCCGAGACGGCGTACGTAGCCCCGGAGCCGGGGATACGTGGCGAGTGCGGCCGGGCCGAGATGGACGAGCGCCACCCACAGGTCCACATCCGCAGCCGTCAGCCCTTCGCCCAGGACGTGGGGCCGCAGGGTGAGGTACTGGTCCACCAGGTCCAGCGCCGCCGATCGTTCCGACGGCCCGGCGAAGGGGGTGACGTCCTGGTCGAGCAGGTCACACAGGGCGTCGATGTCCGCGGCGAGCTCAGTCGGGCGCAGCGCGGAGGGGCAGGCCTCGTCGTGGCCGGAGAGCAGGCCCGCCAGGTCGCGGAGTATGTCGGGAGTGTGGTTGCTGACGATCCGTCCGCTCCAGCGGTCGCACAGCGCGGGCGCCGTCAGCGGCCCGTCGTAGTGGTGCATCGTGGCCTCGTACGCACTGCGCAGCGAGGCGAGGGCTTCGGGTGTCTCGGCGGGGTGTCCCACGAGTGTGGTGGCGACCGAGTCCTGGAGACCGAGCAGGCCGAGAGTGATCGAGATACGCAGCGAGCGCGGACAACGGGCCGACAGGAACAGCTCGTAGCGGTGCGGAGCGGGGTAGAAGCCGCCGGCCAGACCGACCCCGATGCGGCTGTGGATGCGGGAGGACGGCACGGCCACCTGAGGACGAGGAGGCGTGGCACACGGACTCGGTCCGGATGGGATCGAGCTGCACGTGATCGAGTTGCCTGTGCTGGAACTGCGCGAAGCTGTCTCGGGCATGACTCTCCCTATGGGGATCCCGGTGGGAACGAGGAAGCCACCGCCGCCTTGTGGGCACCAGCGGCCGGATGTGGAACGACTGCGCTTTTGTGCCGGTCCGGACCGCGAGGTGCGGGCCGGCACGCGTCCGGGATTCCGGGCTAGTAAGCGCTGGAGACACGCAGCAGATCGATGTGCAGGCGCCTCGTCAAGCCGTTCCTGGACAATTCCCACCCGTCCCGACTCCGGGGCTCGCGAGACGCGAGACCACGCTTGTCCCGCCACACCGGCGGGACCCGGTCGTCACCCGGGGCACCCCGTCGCGGTGGAAGGGTTGCCTGCCAGCGAGCCGGGGCCGATGACCCCGTGAGCAGGACCGATCCTGCACGGGGGCGCTGACAATCGTGACCGTCCACGCCAGTTTCGGTCCGCGGCGTGACGCCGTCAAGAAGGCCGTACGGGCCGTCTCGCCTGGTGGTCACGGGCGTTGACATTCCTGACGGTGCATGCCTAACTTGCGGCGCGGAACGCCTCCGGGCGTCAGTGAAAAGCCCTGGCTCGCCGGCCGGCGGCCGGCGGCCCTCGCACGGGGCCCCCAGGTGGGACCGGACCGGATGAAGTCCGGCAGGCGCGAGGCCCCGCGGGGGCGGAATGGTGACGGTGAGAGCGATGCACGCAGCTGAGGGGATGGCCGCCTGGCGGTCCCGCGGCCGCGTGATGCTCTGCGCCGACCGCTCCGTCGACCTGCAGCGCGTCAGCAGCGCACTGTGTACCGCCGCCTGTCGCGGCCTCTGTCTCTGTCGAGGCTGACGGTCCTCTGATTCCCTGACGTCCACCGCTGTCGCGGTGTGCCCTCGCCCCGTCCGGCCCCGTTCCGTGCTGTACGCCCTGCCGCGCCGAGTCGTCCCGGCCGGCGCGGCGGCGCTGCCGTCCGCGGTCCGGGCTGTCCGCATCCGCTGGAGCCCTCCGTGAGTGATTCCCCCGGCCTCGCTGTGTCCTCCGGGTCAGCGCCGCCCGCCGAGGCGGAACCCCGCCTCGATCCACCCGCCGAACCGAAACCCCTGGCCCCGCAGCGGGTCCGGCCGCTGCTGCGTCCCGGCCGCTGGATCGTCAGCGCCGTCGTGCTCGTGCTGGTCGCCCAGATCATCCACGGCCTGGTGACCAACCCCTTCTACCAGTGGGACCGGTTCCAGTACTGGTTCCTGCGCCCCACCATCCTCGAAGGCCTCCTTGTCACCCTTGAAGTCGCCGTATACAGCGCGGTGTTGGGGCTCATCGGCGGTGTGCTGCTGGCCCTGGCCAGACTCTCCCCGAGCCCGGTGCTGCGCGCGGTCAGCTGGGTGTACACCTGGCTGTTCCGATCGGTCCCGCTGATCGTGATCCTGCTGTTCCTCTACAACTTCAGCGCGCTCTACCGGACGCTGAGCGTGGGAGTGCCGTTCGGCCCGGCGTTCTTCAGCTTCGACGAGTCGCGCCTCGCCACCGACATGGTCGTCGCCGTGATCGGTCTCAGCCTGAACGAGGCGGCGTACGCCTCCGAAGTGGTGCGTGGCGGCATCCTCTCCGTCGACCAGGGCCAGCACGAGGCGGCATCCGCCCTCGGCCTCCCGAAGCGGTACCAGTTCGCGAAGATCGTCTTCCCGCAGGCCCTGCGCTCCATCACCCCCAACTACGTCAACCAGCTGATAGGCCTGGTCAAGGGCACCTCGCTGGTGTTCTACGTCTCGCTGCTCGACCTGTTCGGCTCCGTACAGAGCATGGGCAGCACCTATCCCGGCGACATTGTGCCGCTGCTGCTGGTCGCCACCGCCTGGTACCTGATCCTCACCAGCGTGGTGTCCGTCATCCAGTTCTACGTCGAGCGGTACTACTCCCGGGGCGCGCTGCGCACCCTGCCGCCGACCCCGTTGCAGAGGCTGCGGACCGGCCTGGGCGAACTGCGGGTCAGGGTCCGGAAGGAGACGGCGATATGACCGCCAAGGCGACCGGGCCGGCGGAGCCGACCGATTCGGCCGGGGCAACAGGGACGGCAGACACGGCGCCGGCGGCCGACGCCGTCGGGACGCCTGCGATACGCCCTGCCGCTGTCGAAGTGCACGATGTGCACAAGTGGTACGGCTCCCAACGCGTCCTGGACGGTGTTGCGCTGACCGTGCGGCCCGGGGAGGTCATGGTCGTCCTCGGACCGTCCGGCTCAGGCAAGTCCACTCTCCTGCGGGTGATCAACCACCTGGAGAAGCCCGAGGTCGGCCACGTCAGTCTGAACGGGGAGCTGATCGGCGTACGGAGGCACCGCGGGCGGCTCAAGGAGCTGAGCGAGCGGGCCATCCTCGTGCAGCGCAGCCGCATCGGGTTCGTCTTCCAGAACTTCAATCTCTTCCCGCATCTGACCGTGCTGGACAATGTGGCCGCTGCTCCGGTGGCGACCGGAAAGCTGACCAGGCCCGAGGCCCGGGAGGTGGCCCGCGACCTGCTCGCCCGGGTGGGGCTCGCGGACCGGGCCACCGCCTATCCGCGTCAGCTGTCCGGCGGCCAGCAGCAACGGGTGGCCATCGCCCGGGCCCTCGCCCTGCGGCCCGGGGTCATCCTCTTCGACGAGCCGACCTCCGCGCTCGACCCCGAGCTGGTCGGCGAGGTGCTGGCCGTGATCAAGGATCTGGCCGGCAGCGGCACCACTCTCCTGGTCGTCACGCACGAGATCGGCTTCGCCCGCGAGGTCGCCGACCGGGTGGTCTTCATGGACGGCGGCCGGATCGTCGAACAAGGCCCGCCCGAGCAGGTGCTGGACCACCCGCGGCACGAGCGGACCAGGGACTTCCTGAGCAAGGTGCTCTGAGCCCGCCCCGCCCGTCACACCTACCCGGCCCCTCGTACCTGGGCCGCGCCCCGACGCCCCTGCGCCATACACCCTCACCGCATCCGACAAGGACAGCCACCATGCGCACCCTCATCCTCCGCAGCAGATTCCGCCGCGGTCTGGCCGCCTCCGCCGCCTTCGCCTCGCTCGCCGTCGGGCTCGCCGCGTGCGGCGGTGACGGCGACGCCGCGACCAGGACCGACAGTGCACCGGCCGGAACGGTCACCGTCGGCGCACTCTCCAACGGCGCCGCCGAGGAGACCGAACTCAAGGTGCCCGAGGTGAAGTCGATCAGCGCCGAGCTGCCCAAGTCGGTGGCCGGCAGGGGCAAGCTGGTGATCGGCGTGGGCGCGCTGCCGGCCGGCTTCCCGCCCCTCGCGTACGTGGGCGAGGACCAGAAGACCCTCACCGGCGCCGAACCCGATCTCGGCCGGCTGGTCGCTGCGGTCCTCGGGCTGGAGCCCGAGCTGAAGAACTCGACCTGGGAGAACATGTTCGTCGGCATCGACAGCGGCAAGGTCGACGTGGCCCTGTCGAACGTCACCGACACCGAGGAGCGCAAGCAGAAGTACGAGTTCGCCTCCTACCGGCAGGACAACCTCGCCTTCGAGGCCTTGAAGAAGAGCACCTGGAACTTCGACGGCGACTACCGGAATCTGGCCGGCCGGACCGTCGCCGTCAGCGCAGGCACCAACCAGGAGAGGATCCTGCTGGAGTGGAAGGCGAAGCTGGCGAAGGAGGGCAAGAAGCTCACCGTCAAGTACTACCAGGACAACAACGCCACGGCGCTCGCTCTGTCCAGCGGGAAGATCGACCTCTCCTTCGGCCCCAACCCCGGTATCGCGTACCACGTCACCCGGACCGCGAAGACCCCCAACCCGACGCGTACCGCAGGCACGTTCTCCGGTGCGGGCGCGACTCTCCAGGGACTGATCGCGGCAACCGCGAAGAAGGACAGCGGACTGGCGAAGCCGCTCGCCGACGCGATCAACCATCTGATCAAGAACGGCCAGTACGCCAAGTGGCTCGCCGCCTGGAACCTCTCCAACGAGGCCGTGCCCTCCTCCCTGGTCAACCCGCCCGGACTGCCGCTCGACAACTCCTGACCCGCGCCCCCGCCGAGGGGCGGCGCCGCCACGAGCCGGCCGCGCCGTCCCGGCCACGTCCCAGATACGGAGACTCAGCACCGCCATGTCCACCAGCGTCCATCACGCTCCGCCGCCGAGACCGGCACCGCCGCACATCCTGGACAACGCCGCCTGGGCCGCGCTGACCGGTCCGCACGCCCACCTCGCCCAGCGGATCGGCGGGGCCGCCCGCTACCCCACGGACGTGTCACCGTTCAGCGCCCTCAGGGACCCCGCCGACCCGCGGGCCTGGGACGATCTGGCCACCCTGATCGGGCCGGGCAACGCCACCCCCGTCTCCGGAGCACGCACGGTGCCCGGCGGCTGGACGGTCGAAAGCAGCGTTGACGGCGTCCAACTGGTCGACACCGCCCTGCGCGCCGGACCCGCCCCCGAAGCGGAACGGCTCCGGCCCGCCGACGTACCCGAGATCCTCGACCTGATCGCCCTCACCCAGCCGGGCCCCTTTCTGCCCCGCACCATCGAACTCGGCAGCTACCTGGGCATCCGGCACCACGGACGGCTGATCGCCCTGGCCGGAGAACGCCTGCACCCGCCGGGCTGGACGGAGATCAGCGCCGTCTGCACCCACCCGGACCACCGGGGCCGGGGCCTGGCCACCCGGCTGGTACGTGCGGTCGCGGCGGGCATCCGGGAACGCGGCGACACCCCCTTCCTCCACGCCGCCGCGAGCAACACCCGGGCGATCGGGCTCTACGAGTCGATCGGATTCACCCTGCGCCGCCGCACCAGCTTCCTGCTGGTCCGCGCCCCGGGAGGACAGCCGGAGCCGCGCGGACCTCGGAACGCGGAGCCGAAGCCACAACGGGCGCCGCAACAAGGTGCCCGGCAGCCGGAAGAAACGGCGTAGCCGTGCAGTTGTGCTTGAGGACGACCGAGCGGCGCCCCTCAGGGGACCGCGAGCGCGAGGGCGGCGAGGACCCCTGGTCCGGCCGCGCCGGAAGGGCGGAGGTGAGGCAGGTGCGAACCATGTCACGCCGCCCCGCCGTGCATCGCGCCATGCCGCGCCGCCCGCTCCTGTACTCCCGGCAGCACATCGATCTCCTGCGTGTCGCCGGCGCGCTCTGTTGTTCCTGACCTGTTGCCCTCGCAGCCGTACCCCGCGTCGGGGGCCGGCTTCCTCGTACGGCCGATCAGGAAGGCACCTCCCCGTGTCCTCGTCACCCACCCCTTTGCATCTCGCCGTGGCCCTGGACGGCGCGGGCTGGCACCCCGCCGCCTGGCGCGAACCCGTCTCACGGCCCGGTGAACTGCTCACCGCCGGCTACTGGACCGACCTGGTCACCGAGGCCGAGCGCGGACTGCTCGACCTTGTGACCATCGAGGACGGTCTCGGCCTCCAGTCCTCTTCCCACACCGAGCCGGACGGGCGCACCGACCAGGTCCGCGGGCGGCTGGACGCCGTCCTCATCGCGGCGCGGGTCGCCCCGCTGACCCGGAACATCGGGGTGGTCCCGACGGTGGTGGCCACCCACACGGAGCCGTTCCACATATCCAAGGCCATCGCCACCCTCGACTACGTCAGCACCGGTCGCGCCGGCCTGCGTCTGCAGGTGACCGCCCGACAGCACGAGGCCGGGCACTTCGGCCGCCGCGCCTTCCCCCCGTTCGGCATCGAGGACTACCGCACCCCCGCCGGACAGGAGCTGGTGAACGGCCTGTTCGACGAGGCCGCCGACTACGTCGAGGTCGTGCGACGGCTCTGGGACAGCTGGGAGGACGACGCCGAGATCCGGGACGTGGCCACCGGACGCTTCATCGACCGGGCGAAACTGCACTACATCGACTTCGAAGGCACGCACTTCCGGGTGAAGGGGCCCTCGATCACGCCCCGGCCGCCCCAGGGCCAGCCGATCGTCAGCGCCCTCGCGCACGCCACCGTGCCATACCGGCTGGTGGCCCGCTCCGCCGACATCGGCTACGTCACCCCGCACGACGCCGACGAGGCCCGTGCCGTCGTCGAGGAGATCCGTGCCGAACAGGCGGTGGCCGGCCGCGCCGACGAAACCCTGCACATCTTCGGCGACCTGGTGGTCTTCCTGGACGACGACCCCGCCGCGGCCGCCGCCCGCCGGGAGCGCCTGGACGCCCTCGCCGGTGAGCCGTACACCAGCGATGCCCCGGTCTTCGCCGGAACACCCGCCCAACTGGCCGATCTGCTCCAGGACCTCGCGGTTGCCGGACTGACCGGATTCCGGCTGCGCCCCGCCGTGGCCGGCCACGACCTTCCGGCGATCACCCAGGGACTGGTCCCCGAACTCCAGCGCCGCAACGCCTTCCGCCGGGGATACGAGGCCGACACCCTGCGCGGACTGCTGGGGCTCACCCGCCCCGCCAACCGCTACGCCGCCACCGCGACCGCCTGAGCCGGAAGGACCCCCGATCATGAGCAAGCCGCTCAAGCAGATCCATCTCGCGGCCCATTTCCCCGGAGTCAACAACACCACCGTGTGGAGTGACCCCGAGGCCGGCAGCCATATCGACTTCAGTTCCTTCGCGCACTTCGCCCGGACCTCCGAGCGAGCGAAGTTCGACTTCCTGTTCCTCGCCGAAGGGCTGCGGCTTCGCGAACAGGGCGGGCAGATATACGACCTGGACGTGGTGGGACGCCCCGACACGTTCACCGTCCTCACCGCGCTCGCCGCCGTCACCGAGCACCTCGGCCTGACCGGCACCATCAACTCGACCTTCAACGAGCCGTACGAGGTGGCCCGCCAGTTCGCCAGCCTCGACCACCTCTCGGGCGGACGCGCCGCCTGGAACGTGGTCACTTCATGGGACGCCTTCACCGGTGAGAACTTCCGTCGTGGCGGATTCCTCCCGAAGGAGGAGCGCTACTCCCGGGCCAAGGAGTTCCTGTCCACCACGAACGAACTCTTCGACTCCTGGCACGGTGACGAGATCCTCGCCGACCGGCAGACGGGCACCTTCCTCAGCGACGCGAAGGCCGGCGCCTTCGTGCACCAGGGGCAGCACTTCGACATCGAGGGCCAGTTCAACGTCCCGCGCTCCCCGCAGGGGCGGCCGGTGATCTTCCAGGCGGGCGACTCCGAGGAAGGCCGTGAATTCGCCGCGTCGAGCGCGGACGCGATCTTCAGCCGGTACGCCACCCTCAAGGAGGGGCAGGCGTTCTACACGGACGTCAAGGGCCGCCTCGGCCGGTACGGCCGCCGCGCCGACCAGCTGCTGATCCTGCCCGCGGCCACCTTCGTCCTCGGCGACACCGACGCCGATGCGGAGGAACAGGCCCGAGAGGTACGGCGCCTGCAGGTCAGCGGCGCGACCGCGATCAAGCACCTGGAGTTCGTCTGGAACCGGGACCTGTCCGGGTACGACCCGGACGGGCCGCTGCCCGACATCGACCCCGACCTCGGCGAGCACACCATCGCCCGCGGCCGCGCCCAGGTGCGGATGTACCGCGATCCGCTGGCCACGGCCCGCGAGTGGCGGGAGCGCGCGGCCGCCAACAAATGGTCCATCCGCGACCTGGTCATCGAGACCGGCAACCGCCAGTCCTTCGTCGGCTCCCCGGCCACCATCGCCACCACGATCAACGACTTCGTCCAGGCCGACGCCAGCGACGGCTTCATCCTCGCCCCGCACATCACCCCGGGCGGCCTCGACGCGTTCACCGACCGGGTCGTCCCGCTGCTCCAGGAACGGGGCGTGTACCGGACGGAGTACGAGGGCACCACCCTGCGTGACCACCTCGGTCTGGACCACCCCGACGACGCGCGCGGCGAGCGTGAGGCGTCATGAAATTCCTCGCCATCACCCTGATCGTGCACGGCCAGCACCCCGTGACAGGGGTGAAGAAGCCGACCAGCGACCGCTTCCGCGAAGTGCTCGACAACGCCCTGCTCGCCGAGGAACTGGGCTTCGACGGCTTCGGCGTGGGGGAGCGGCACGAGCGGCCCTTCATCTCCTCCTCGCCACCGGTCGTACTCAGTCACATAGCCGCTCTCACCTCCCGGATCCGGCTGTTCACTGCCGTCACCACGCTCAGCCTCCTCGACCCGGTGCGCGCCTACGAGGACTATGCGACGCTGGACCATCTCTCCGGCGGACGGCTGGAACTGATCATCGGCAAGGGCAACGGGGCCGCCCAGCGGGATCTGTTCCAGGTCACCCCCGACGACCAGTGGGACCGAAACGCCGAGAGCTATGAGGTGTTCCGGCAGATCTGGCGGCAGGACAAGGTCACCGCCGCGACCCGCTTCCGTCCGGAACTCAAGGACGCGGAGGTGTGGCCCCGCCCCCTCCAGCAGCCGGTCCGGGTCTGGCACGGCAGTGCGACCAGCAGGGAGTCGGTGGATCTGGCCGCCCGCTACGGCGATCCGCTCTTCTCCGCCAATGTCACCAACCCCATTGAGCCCTACGCCGAGTTGATCCGCTACTACCGCGAGCGCTGGGAGCACCACGGCCACGATCCGGCGGACATCGCGGTCGGTGCGGGATCGGCCGGCGTCTATGCGGCCCGGACCTCACAGGAGGCAGTCGCCGCCTACCGGCCGGTGTTCGAGGGGAACCTCGCCTTCCAGAAACAGCTGGGTGTGGAACCGGTGTTCGCCACCCTGGAGGACTTCGTGGAGCGCAGTTCGGCGCTGATCGGCAGCCCGCAGCAGATCATCGAGAAGGTGCACCGCTACCACGAACAGTTCGGGCACACCGTCCTCCACCTGCACGCGGACGCAGGGGGTCTGACGGATGGTCAACACCGGGACTCGCTCGCGCTCTTCCAGTCGGACGTGGCGCCGGTACTGCGCCGGGAGATCCCCGATCCGCCGTTTGCCTGGGGGCCGGTCCTCGCCGGGCCCACACCCGTAGCCGTTCCCGCCGACCACTGAGGAGGCCTCCCGTCATGTCCGACATTCCGCTCGGGGTCCTCGACCTGGTCCCGGTCTCCTCCGGCTCCTCCGCCTCCGAGGCGCTGCGCAACTCCATCGACCTGGCTCAGCGGGCCGAGAGCTTCGGGTACGCCCGTTACTGGTTCGCCGAGCACCATCTCAACCCGGGCGTGGCCGGTACCTCGCCCGCGGTCGTCCTCGCCCTCACGGCCTCCGCGACCTCGGCCATCAGGCTCGGAGCGGGCGCCGTCCAGCTCGGCCACCGCACCGCCCTGTCCACGGTCGAGGAGTTCGGCCTGATCGACGCGCTGCACCCCGGACGGCTGGATCTGGGCCTCGGCCGTTCCGGCGGCCGGCCGCCCGGCGGGGCCGCCACTCCGCAGCCGTCCGCGACCCCGGTGGTCGACGGCCGCACCCCCAACGGCCTCCGCATCCCGGCCCGTTTCTCCTTCGAGCACCTGCTCGGCTCGCCCCGCATCGCGCTCCAGCGCAAGCTGCTCCAGCAGCCGCAGGCCGAATCGCAGGACTACGGCGAGCAGATCGACGACATCCTGGCACTGCTGGCGGGCACGTACCGTTCGGCAGACGGTATCGAGGCCCATGCCGTCCCGGGCGAGGGCGCCGACGTTGAGCTCTGGATCCTGGGCAGCAGCGGCGGCCGGAGTGCCCAGGTCGCGGGACGGGGCGGGCTCCGGTTCGCCGCGAACTACCACGTCAGTCCGGCCACCGTGCTGGAGGCGGCCGAGGGTTACCGCGCCGCGTTCCGGCCCTCCGACGTCCTCGACAAGCCCTACGTCAGCGTGTCCGCGGATGTCGTGGTCGCCGAGGACGACGAGACCGCCCGCGAACTGGCCACCGGCTACGGCGCCTGGGTCCGCAGCATCCGTTCGGCCGAGGGCGCCATCGAGTTCCCCACGCCGGACGAGGCCCGCGCCCACGTCTGGACGGACGCCGACCGGTCCCTGGTCCAGGACCGGCTCGACACCCAGTTCGTCGGCTCCCCGGACCGGGTCGCCGGCCAACTGGCCCAGCTCCAGGAGGCGACCGGCGCGGACGAGCTGCTGATCACCACGATCACGCACGGGCACGCGGACCGGGTCCGGTCGTACGAGCTGCTGGCCGAGGAGTGGCGCAAGAGCTGAGCTGCAGCCGACGCCGCTCCGGTTCGCCCTGACAGGCCCGGAGCGGCGTCGGGATGGTTCAGGACGGGCTGCCGGCCTTCCAGTCCGCCCGGCGGCCCAGGTGGTTGAGGAGCGAAGCCGCCTCGTCCGCCGCCGGCGCCGGTGTGATCGCCGGGCTGAAGGCGAAGCCGCGCAGGGGTTCCACCAGGGCGTTCGCGACCGGCAGCAACGCCTGTGCGAGCGAAGGCTTCAGAGTCGACGGCCCGTCGGTCGCGACGGCGATGTCCCAGGCATGGACGGCCAGGTCGAGGGCGGCAGCACCCACCGCCAGCTCGGCGGAGAGCTGGAACGGGGGCAGCGGCACCGGCACCTCGGAGCTGTCGGCGCTGATCCGGCCGAACGCGTCGGCGGATGCGGACAGCGCCGCCTCCAGCAGTTCGGCGGGGGAGGCGCCGTCCAGGGAGCCGGAGGGGGAGAACGGGTCGTACGACGGTCCCGGACCGCCCGTGATCTTCGAGACATAGGCGAACTGGTCGCCGATGGCGTGCTGCAACACCTGGGTGACATCCCATTGTTCGCACGGGGTCGGCAGATGCCAGCCGTTCGCCGGCACACCCGCGACGGCGGCGCGTATCGAGTCGTGGGCTTCCTGGAGTACGGTCCACTCGGTTCTCGTCATGATCTTGACGCTACTCAAGGGCGCCGGGGGTGTCCCGGTGTTCGGGCAATTCCGGTGCCCGGAAACGGCCTTGTGCCGGCGATACCGCGCAGGAGGTCCGCGCTGTCGGCGTCCGCGGGATAGTAGGACTCGATCGAGAGCTCTTCGAGGGTGATGTCGTGAGGGGTCCCGAACGTGGTGATGGTCGAGAAGAGCCGCAATTCGAGGTCGCCGAATCGGAAGATCATCGGAATCGCCACTTCCGACTCCAGCGGGGGGACAGGGCCGTCGGGCGCAGCTTCCGCGAAGAACTCGTCGTACAGGGCGCCGACCACCGGATCACCGGTTCTGGCCGCCTGACGTGACAACCGGGCGCGGAAGAAGGAGCGGACTTCGGTGAGGTTGACGATCCGGGAGGCGAGACCTCGCGGATCGAGCCCGAGCCGCACCATGTTGACCGGGGGGACAAGCAGTTCGGGATCGACGTCGCTGAGGAAGATGCTGACGGACGCGTTGGCCATCATGATGTTCCAACGCCGGTCCACGACCAGGGCCGGATACGGCTCGTGCGCCTGCAGAACCTGGACCAGGGATCCCCGTACGGCCGACATGTCCGGCGCGTCGAGCGGCCGCTCGCTGTAGCGCGGCGCGAACCCGGCCGCCACCAGCAGGCGATTGCGATGCCGCAGCGGTACGTCCAGGTGAGCCGCGAGCCGCAGCACCATGTCCGCGCTCGGCCGGGACCGGCCCGTCTCGACCAGGCTGACGTAGCGGGCCGAGACATCCGCCGCCAGCGCGAGATCGAGCTGACTCAGCCGTCGCCTGTGCCGCCACCCGCGCAACAGCGCGCCTACCGTCTCCACGGCGCCGACCCTAGCCGTACAGTCCGACCACGGTCCATGAACTCCGAGTTCATCGACGGGCCCCGGCCCTGTCACGACACTTGTGGGCATGAGCACTGACTGCAAGCAACTGGTCCTCACCTGCCTGGAGTCGTACGGCAAGGCTGATTTCGAAGCCGTCGCAACGCTCCTGCGCGACGACTACGTGGATCACGGACTGCCGTTCCGGACCTCCACGAGAGCCGACTGGATCGAGGTGGCGCGGAAGCTGCCCCTCGCGGAGCTGCGGACTGACATCCGCCGTCTCGTGGCGGAGGGCGACTACGTGACGATGTTCTCCCGGCGGTGGCTGCCCGGGGGCGGACTCGACATCGCGGTGGCCGACGTCTTCCGCGTACAGGACGGTCTGATCGCGGAACGCTGGGAGGTCGTCGAACCGATCCCGGCCGACTCGCCGGATCCGGTCGCGGAACTGTGACGTGCCGGCCGGGGTGCCGGGGGCCCGGACGCCCTCAGGTGCCCTCGTTCCCCCGCAGTTCCTCCACCGCGGCCCGCGCGGCGGCGCCGATCACGGCGTCGGCGCGCGGCAGTCTGCTGTCGGCCCGGGCCGCCTGGGTGAACACCACCGCGGTGTAGGTGCTGCCGTCGGCGAGTTCGACGACACCGGCTTCGTGACGGAGTGAACCGAAGGTGCCGGTCTTGCCGTAGACGGTGACGTCGTCGTAGGGAAACCCGGAGGCGAGCCGGTGCGTCCACGGCTGACGGCGCATGACCTCACGCATGAACGCGCAGTGTTCGCCGGAGGCTGCCCGGTCGGTCCAGATCGCCCGCAGGAGCTGGGCCATGTCCGCCGGTGTGCCGGACGCCTTGAAGGCAGGGTCGTACACCCCTGCCGGTACGACGGTGTCGTTGTCCGCCACCCGGGCCAGGGCCGCGTCGAGCGACGGCGCTCCCGTCTCCGCGACCAGTCGGCTGAACGTGCTGACGACACCGCCATGGATACGGGTGTCCGGCATGCCCAGGTCGCGGCAGACGGCGTCGACCACATCGGCGCCGACCGCGCGGAGGACAGCGGCGGCCGCGGTGTTGTCGGAGACGGTCATCATCAGCGTCACCAGATCGCGCAGTGACATGGTGACGGGGTCGTGGAGGATCGAGATGCCTGTCGGACCGGGGACCCGGTCGGTGGATTCCAGGGTCACCCGGTGGCGCGGGTCGAGCCGTCCCGCGTCCGCGAGCCGGCAGAAGGCGGCCATGAGCGGCACCTTGTAGACCGAGCCCAGGGGCAGCTGTTCGCCGGGGTCGATGACCACGCGGGCCGAAGGGCGGTGCAGTTCCGCCACGTGCAGCCAGCCCCGTACTCCGGCGTCGTCGAACATGGTGCGGATGGTGCGCTCCACACCGCTGCCACGCCGCGGCCCACTCACGGTGCCACCTTCCGGGCCAGGGCGTCCTCGAGCAGCCGGGCCGCCCCGGCGGTCTCCTGCGCACCCGGACGCCGGGGGTCCCAGGCCACCCGGAGCCGGAGGGGAAGCGGCGGATCCATTGCCGTGCGGCGCTCGACGCCGGACGCGGTCAGCGCCTCGTCCGCCGTGACGAGTACCGCCTGACCCGCCGCCACGAGTGCCAGGCCGGCGCGCTCGTCGGAGACGACCACGGTCTCCACCCGGCGGCCGCGGCTGGCCAGGGTGTCGATGAACAGGTCGTGGGCCGCGGGGGCTTCGGCACGCGGACGTACCGCGACGGGCAACGGCGACGCCGCCGCGTCGCCGGTCCGGTGGACGCCGGAGGGGGACAGCACCCAGGTGGGCAGCAGGATCACCCGGCCCGCGGCGAGGCCGTGCAGTACCGACGGATGCCGGATGACGGCGATGTCGACCCGTCCGGCCGTGAGGTCACCGAGCAGCGTGGCCGTTGATGCTGTGATCATGCCAATCCTGGCGCGCTCGCCCGCCCGGACCGGTGCGGCCGCCACCTCGGCTGCCAGCGGTGCCGGAACCTCCGGGGCCAGCCCGATCCGCAGCCGCCGGCCGTCGGCCTGCTCGCGGACACCGGTCTCGCGGAGCTCCGCGAGCGCGGTCAGGGCGCGGCGGGCGTGCGGGAGCAGCAGAGCTCCTTCCTCGGTGAGGAACACTCCTCGTTCACGGTCGAACAGGCGGACTCCGAGCAGCGTCTCCAGCCTGCGCAGGCCCTGCGACAGCGGCGGCTGGGTCATTCCCACGCGCTGGGCGGCGGCACCGAAGTGTTCCTCCTCCGCCAGGGCGACGAAGATTTCCAGGTGCCGTTCGGTGAGCACTCCGTGCCTCCTGGCGTGCGGTGATATGGCATGTGAATGAGGGTGATGGCGAGATGGTATTCGACATGCGGTCCGGTGACGGACTTGACTCCAGGACGGGGCAGGGCGCACCCGGCTCCGCGAGGGACTCGGTCGGTCGCTCCGGGGCCGAGCGCAGGCCCCCACCGACGCCGGGGGCCGTCTCCGGCGGGGCCGATGAGGCCGGACTCGTAGCGGAGGAAGCACTTTGGACACGCGCACCCCCATCCCTCGCCGTGCCGTACTGGCCGGACTCGCCGCCCTGCCCCTCGTCGGCTGCGCGACCGGCACGGACGCCGCCGCACCGAAACCGTCCGGGCCGGCCACGCCCACGAGCCCTTCCACGACCCCGGCCGACCCCCGCACCGAGCGCGCGTTCCGCGAACTGGAGCGGCGGTTCGACGCCAGGCTGGGGGTTTACGCGCTCGACACCGGCAGCGGGCGGACCGTCGCCCACCGGCCCGACGAACGCTTCGCCTACGCCTCCACCTGCAAGGCACTGCTCGCCGGCGCCGTGCTGGACAGGAACTCCCTCCGGCAGATGGACCGGCTGGTGCGCTACAGCCGCGACGATCTCATCAGCGCCTCGCCGGTCACGGAGCAGCACGTCGACAGTGGAATGACGCTGCGTGAGCTGTGCGACGCCGCCGTCCGCTACAGCGACAACACCGCGGCCAACCTTCTCTTCCACGAACTCGGTTCCCCCCGCGCCCTGCAGGACGCCCTCCGCTCGCTCGGTGACGACGTCACCCGCTGCGACCGCTACGAGGCCGTGCTCAGCGAAGCCACCCCGGGGGACCTCCGTGACACCAGCACACCGCGCGCCCTGGCCACCGGCCTGCGCGCGTACGTCCTCGGCAGCACGCTCCCCGCGGACAAACGGGCCGTGCTGACCGACTGGATCAGGCGCAACACCACCGGCGACCACACCATCCGCGCCGGTACTCCCGACGGCTGGCAGGTCGGCGACAAGACCGGCACCGGCGGTTACGGCACCCGCAACGACATCGCCGTCGTCTGGCCGCCAGGCGCCGCCCCGATCACCCTGGCCGTCCTCTCCCGCCGCGACACCAAGGACGCCGAACGCGACGACGCGCTCATTGCCGGGGCCGCGAAAGCCGTGTTCGGCGCCCTTGGACAGTGAGCGCGGGGCCGGCGGCGGAGTCCGGTCGGCGGGGCGTGCGCCGCCGGGCCGGGACTAGGATCAGCACCTTCCCGACCGCTGGAGTACGCCGCCATGTCATTGCCACGCCTCGGAGTCGTCATCGTCACCATGGGCACCCGCCCCAGGGAGCTGGACGATCTGCTCGCCTCGGTGCGGAAGCAGGACGTGCCTGCCGCGAGAGTCGTCCTGGTGGGCAACGCGACACCCCTCACCGACATCACGGCGGACGTCACCAAGATCCCCCTGACGGAGAACCTGGGCTGCCCCGGCGGCCGCAACGTCGGACTGAAGGTGCTGAGCGAGTCGGGCGAGGTCGACGTCGTCGTCGAACTGGACGACGACGGGCTGCTCATCGCCGACGATGTGTTCCGCCGGGTGCAGCAGCTGTTCGGGGACGACCCCGAGCTGGGCATCGTCGGGTTCCGGGTCGCCGACGAGCACGGAGTCACGGAGCGTCGCTGGGTGCCCAGGCTGCGCGCCGACGATCCGATGCGGGGCGGTCCGGTGACCGCATTCCTCGGCGGTGGACACGCCTTCTCGATGCCCATGCTCAACGGGATCGGTCTGTGGCCGGCGGAGTTCTTCTTCGGGCACGAGGAGTCCGACCTGGCCTGGCGCGCGCTCGACGGGGGCTGGAGAATCCTTTACGAACCCGGACTCGTGCTCCAGCATCCGAGGACGTCCCCGGCCCGGCACGCGACCCACTACCGCTTCACCGCCCGGAACCGCGTCTGGCTGGCCCGCCGTCGGCTTCCGGTCCCGCTCGTCCCGGTCTATCTCGGTGTGTGGATTGTCCTCGCCATGGTGAGGATGCGCTCGGTGGCCGGGGTCAAGGCCTGGTGGGGCGGCTTCGTCGAAGGTCTGCGGACGCCGTGCGGCCCGCGCAGACCGATGAGGTGGGGCACGGTATGGCGTATGACCCGGCTGGGACGCCCGCCGGTCCTCTGAGGGCCCCGGCGGCGTCCGGCAGAAACGGGCAGCGACTCGGGCCCCGGTGGGAGACGGTCGACCGCCGCGGGCACCGTTCGGGCACGATCATCGCGTCAATCGGGCACCGGTCCGCACGAGTACCACCGCTCCATATGGTGTGACCAGCCGATACGCCCTCGGTGAAACGGGCACAACCGGGCACAGGCGAAGCAGTGAAGAGCCTGGTCGCGGTGGGTCCCTTGCTTGTACAAACGACTCATGAGCCCGAACGGGGCCTGAGCCGCAGTAAAACAGGGAAGTGTGCCGTGGACACCGACGAGCGCCGACGAGAGATCCTCCAGATTGCCCGCCGCGACGGGTCGGTGGAAGTGACCGCGCTGGCCGGGACGCTCAAGGTGGCCAAGGAGACCGTCCGGCGTGATCTGCACACCCTTGAGGAGCACGGTCTCGTACGCCGTACCCACGGCGGCGCCTATCCGGTGGAGAGTGCCGGTTTCGAGACGACGCTGGCTGCGCGCACCAGCCGCCTCGTCCCGCAGAAGTCCCGGATCGCAACGGCCGCGGCCGACCTCCTCGGCGATGCGGAGACGGTCTTCGTCGACGAGGGCTACACACCGATGCTCGTCGCCGAGGCGCTGCCCCGGGACCGGCCGCTGACCGTGGTCACCGCGTCCCTCGCGGTGGCAACCGCCCTCGCCGACGCGGACAAGACCACCGTGCTGCTCCTCGGGGGACGGCTCCGCGGCTCGACGATGGCCACCGTCGACCACTGGACGACCCGGATGCTCGCCGGATTCGTCATCGACCTGGCGTACGTAGGGGCGAACGGCATCTCCCGTGAATACGGCCTGACCACCCCTGACCCGGCCGTGAGCGAGGTGAAGGCCCAGGCCATGCGCAGCGCCCGCCGCAGGGTCTTCGCCGGGATCCACGCCAAGTTCGGGGCCGTGAGCTTCTGCCGCTTCGCCGAGGTCGGCGACTTCGAGTACATCGTCACGGACACGGGTCTGCCCTCGGCCGAGGCCCAGCGCTACTCGCGCCTGGGCCCGCAGGTCATCCGGGTCTGACCCGCCACCCCGAGCACGCCCCACAGGAAAGCCCGCGTAGCCGGAACCCGCCCGTCAGCTCCGAACGACTGACATGCACCTTACAAATGAATCCTCGATGACGAGTGATCAGGAGAACCACATGCCCCACCTCAAGGAACGTCGAGTCAGGCTGAGTACGCGTCTGGGTGCGGGCGCCGCCCTTACGGCCCTGCTCGCCGGGTGCAGCGGCGCCGGCGGCGGCACCTCGTCCGGCGACACCGACTCGATCAACGTACTCATGGTGAACAACCCGCAGATGGTCGAGTTGCAGAAGCTCACCGCGGCCAACTTCACCAAGGAGACCGGCATCGAGGTGCACTTCACGGTGCTGCCGGAGAACGACGTACGCGACAAGATCACCCAGGACTTCTCCAACCAGGCGGGCCAGTACGACGTCGCCACGATCAGCAACTTCGAGGTGCCGTTCTACGCGAAGAACGGCTGGCTGCACCCGCTCGACGAGTACACGGCCAAGGACAAGGCCTTCGACCAGAAGGACATCCTGAAGCCGCTCCAGGAATCCCTCACCGCCGAGGACGGCAAGCTCTACGCCGAGCCGTTCTACGGCGAGTCGTCCTTCCTCATGTACCGCAAGGACATCTTCGCCGAGAAGAACCTGAAGATGCCGAAGAAGCCCACCTGGCAGCAGGTCGCCGACCTGGCGGCCAAGGCGGACGGCGCCAAGAGCGGTATGAAGGGCATCTGTCTGCGCGGCCTGCCCGGCTGGGGCGAGGTCATCGCCCCGCTGACCACGGTCGTCAACACCATGGGCGGTACCTGGTTCGACAAGGACTGGAACGCGAAGCTCGACTCGCCCGAGTTCAAGAAGGCCGTCCAGTTCTACGTCGACCTGGTGAAGAAGCACGGTGAGGCGGGCGCACCCCAGGCCGGCTACGCCGAGTGCCTCAACAACATGACGCAGGGCAAGACGGCCATGTGGTACGACGCCACCGCGGGTGCCGGATCGCTGGAGGCCTCCAACTCCCCGGTCAAGGGCAAGGTCGGATACGTGGCCGCGCCCGTCGAGAACACCGACAGCTCCGGCTGGCTCTACACCTGGGCCTGGGGCATGCAGAAGGCCTCCAAGAAGACCGACAGCGCCTGGAAGTTCATCTCCTGGGCCTCCGGCAAGGACTACGAGAACCTCGTCGGCAAGAAGGTCGGCTGGCCCAACGTGCCCGCCGGCAAGCGCGCGTCGACGTACTCCAACCCGGACTACCTCAAGGACGCCTCCGCGTTCGCGAGCGTCACCCAGCAGGCCATCTCCAGCGCGAACCCGCGTGACCCCGGCACCCAGCCGCGGCCTACCGTCGGCATCCAGTTCGTCGACATCCCGGAGTTCACCGACCTGGGCACCAAGGTCTCGCAGGAGATCAGCTCCGCCATCGCCGGCCGCCAGTCGGTGTCCGACGCCCTGAAGGCCTCGCAGGCACTCGCCGAAAAGGTCGGCAAGGAGCAGAAGTGAGTGCCTCCGTATCCACCCCGGAAGTCTCGCCCGCCGGTGCGCCCGGTGACACCGCCGCACCCCGCAGGACCGGAAAGGTCCCCGGCCGGGCCCGAGTCTGGGCCACCCGTGCCCCGCTGCTGCCCGCCCTGATCTTCCTGATCGCCGTGACCCAGCTGCCCTTCGTGGCAACGGTCGTGGTCTCGTTCTTCGACTGGAACTCGCTCTCGCCCGACTCGCGCAGCTTCAGCGCGTTCTCCAACTACGGCGAGGTGTTCAGCGACCCGAGTCTGCGCGACTCGGTGTTCACCACGGTCCTGCTCACGGCGAGCGTCGTGATCGTGAGCGTCGTGCTCGGGCTCCTCCTCGCCCTGCTGCTGGACCGCAAGTTCATCGGCCGTGGGTTCGTGCGAACCTTGCTGATCACGCCCTTCCTGCTGGTGCCCGTCTCGGCGGCACTGATGTGGAAGCACGTGCTGTACAACCCCGAGTACGGCCTGCTGAACGGCGGCTGGGCCTGGTTCACCGGACTGTTCGGCGTCGACAGCCCCGCACAGCCCGACTGGATCTCCGACATGCCGCTGGCCGCGGTCGCCACCGCCCTCGTCTGGCAGTGGACCCCGTTCATGATGCTCATCCTGCTCGCCGGGCTGCAGAGCCGGTCAGCCGAGCAGATGGAGGCCGCACGGCTGGACGGTGCCAACGCCTGGCAGATGTTCTGCTTCCTGACGCTGCCGCATCTGCGTCGCTACCTGGAGCTCGGCGTGCTGCTCGGCTCGATCTACATCGTGCAGAACTTCGACGCGGTGTTCACCATCACCGCCGGCGGGCTCGGCACGGCGAACCTCCCCTACACGATCTATCAGACCTTCTACCAAGCTCACGAATACGGACTGGCGTCCGCCGCGGGAGTGGTCGTGGTGATCGGCACCATCGTCGTCGCGACCTTCGCCCTGCGTGTGGTCTCGTCCCTCTTCAGTGAGGAGGCGAACCGCGCATGAGCACCCTGACCGCTCCACACACCGCCCGGGCGGGCCGTGCCGACCACGCACGGGCGGCACGCAGGGGCAGGCGACGCTCCACCGCCCTCGGACTCGTCGCCTGGGTCGTCGGCATCGTCTTCTGCGCACCCGCGCTCTGGATGCTGCTCACCTCCTTCCACTCGGAGGCCGACGCCGCGACCAACCCGCCGTCGCTCGGCGCGCCCCTCACCCTCGACGGCTACCGGGTGTTCTTCGGTGCCGGCGGAGGAGCGAGCCCCTGGCCGCCGCTGATCAACTCCGTCACCGCATCGGTCTTCTCCACGCTCTTCGTGCTCGTACTCGCGCTCCCCGCCGCGTACGCGCTCTCCATCAAGCGAGTGGAGAAGTGGACGGACGTGATGTTCTTCTTCCTGTCCACGAAGATGCTGCCGGTCGTCGCGGGTCTGCTGCCGGTGTACCTGTTCGCCAAGAACACCGGGATGCTGGACAACATCTGGTTCCTCGTCATCCTCTACACGTCGATGAACCTGCCGATCGCGGTATGGATGATGCAGTCGTTCCTGGCCGACGTGCCGGTGTCGATCATCGAGGCCGCACAGGTGGACGGCGCCCGGCTGCCCACGGTGCTGGCCAGGGTGGTGGCGCCGGTGGCCGCGCCCGGAATCGCGGCCACCTCCCTCATCTGCTTCATCTTCAGCTGGAACGAGCTGCTCTTCGCCCGGGTGCTCACCGGGGTGACGGCCCAGACCGCTCCCGTCTTCCTGACGAGCGTCGTCACCAGCCAGGGGCTCTTCCTCGCCCAGCTGTGTGCCGCGTCCGTCGTCGTGTCCCTGCCGGTGCTCGCCGCCGGCTTCGCCGCCCAGGACAAACTCGTCCAGGGCCTTTCTCTTGGAGCTGTCAAATGAGGGCTGCGATCATCGAGTCCATCGGCAAGGTGTCGGTCGAGACCGTCCCCGACCCCACCCCGGGCCCCCGGGACGTGATCGTCGCCGTCAGGGCCTGCGGACTCTGCGGCACCGATCTGCACATCCTGCAGGGCGAGTTCGCACCCGCACTGCCGATCATCCCTGGCCACGAGTTCGCCGGCGAGATCGTGGAGACCGGCTCCGAGGTGACCGAACTGGCCATCGGCGACAAGGTCGCCGTCGATCCGTCGCTGCACTGCCACGAGTGCCACTACTGCCGCAGCGGGCGCGGAAACCTCTGCGACAACTGGAACGCGATCGGGGTCAGCAAGCCCGGCGGGGCCGCCGAGTTCGCCGTCGCTCCCGTGGCGAACTGCGTGAAGCTCCCGGACCACGTCGACGTGGCCACCGCGGCGCTGATCGAACCGCTGTCCTGCGCCGTGCGGGGCTACGACGTGCTCAGCTCCACGCTGGGAGCCAAGGTGCTCATCTACGGTTCCGGCACCATGGGGCTGATGATGCTGGAGCTCGCCAAGCGCACCGGCGCCGCCACCGTGGACATCCTGGACGTCAACCCGGACCGGCTGACCACCGCGGTCAAGCTCGGCGTCTCGCGCTCAGCGGCCTCGGCGGACGAGCTGGAGACGGTACGGGGCTGGGACGTCGTCGTGGACGCCACCGGCAACGCGGGCGCCATCCAGGACGGCCTCGGCCGGGTCGCCAAGGGCGGCACGTTCCTGCAGTTCGGCGTCGCCGACTACGCGACCAAGGCCGTCATCGAGCCGTACCGGATCTACAACCAGGAGATCACGATCACCGGCTCGATGGCCGTGCTGCACAGCTACGAGCGCGCCGCCGCACTGTTCGCCGGGGGAGTCATCGACCCCGCGGTCTTCATCAGCGACCGGCTGCCGCTGGAGCAGTACCCGGAAGCGCTGGAGCGGTTCAAGGCGGGCCTGGGCCGCAAGATCGTGGTCGAGCCGTGACCGGTGGTCCCGATGCGGTCCTGGTGATGGGCGAGGCGCTCATCGACCTGGTGCCGTCCGCGGAGGATCCGCGGACGCACCGGGCC